>NZ_JAMYLU010000007.1:0-251959 GCF_040318135.1 Mesorhizobium sp. M1295 | reverse complement strand
TTTTTTGGGGCGCTTGCTTTTTTTTTTTATATTCCAGTTGTGATTTTTGTTTGGCGCTTGATGTTGGGGGGGGGGGCTTTTGATTTGGGGGGGTGGGGGGCGGGGGGCTCCCACGCCGAACCAGAAGCCGGCGTTGCGGCCGATCCTGATATTGCCGATCAGCGTGGCGTCGGGCGCGATCCAGTTGCTGTCGGCGTCCTCGAAGGTGGGCGCTTTTCCGTCAATCGCGTAGATCGGCATCGCTGTCTCCAGATTGTCTCACACCGACAAGGTGCCAGACCCTAGAAGCGAAGCCGCCCACGACGCAATGGCGATCACCACCATGCCCAGCGCCAGCGCCCAGACGGTCGCCGTACAGCCGCAGGAGATCAGCCCCAGCACCGAGATGCGACGCTCGCGCCAGGCGTCCAGCGCCTCGTTGACGAACATCAGCGGCCCGGCGCAAGCCGTCGCGGCGAGCGAGCGCAGCATGTGCTTCGACGATACATAGGGCTGGACGAAGGCAAGCTTGCGGCCGGCGACCAGTTCCATCGCCGATCCGGCCAGGCCGCAAGCCGTCAGCCCAGCCATAAAACTGAATATGATTTGTTCGACCGGGCTCATCTTTACCCTCCGTTTACCATGAAATCGCACAGTCGCCTGCAAAGCTGCGTAGCAAGAGCCGTGCCGCGCCGAGTGTGCCGTTCAGGCACACCGATGGGACGGCAACGAGGATCGCGATGAAGCAGGCAGCCGCCACAGAGGGCCCGCAACTCAGCGTCGTCGATTCGACGCTGATGAAGCGGGTGTTTTATGCGTTCGCGACGCTGGCGCTGCTTTCGGTGGCGATCAGCCTTGGCGGCAAATGGTTCGGCCGCTCGATCGCCATGGCCGGGTACACCGACGACACCACGGTCCACAAGGTCGTCATCGGCAACAACATCATCGCCGTGCCGGCCAATGTCATTCGCTTTGCCCAGGCCCGGCGCGACGGCATCGCCTCGCGGCTCGACCTCTATTTGCGCTATCCCGAGCTGGACGGCTACAGCGAGGTTGCCCGCAACGACTTCAACCACACCGGACCCAGCAAGGACATCATTTTCCTGTCGTTCGAGCCGCAGATGATGTCGCGCGACATGAGCGGCCGCTTTGCGCCGATCTACAGCGCGCTGATCGCCAAGCCGGGTACGCCCGGCCCTGGCGGCACCACACTTTACGCTTTCAGCGAAAAATCAGGCTATCTCAACGAAGTGCTGGCGGTCGCAAACCGCCCCGGCAAGGATCCGTTCGTTGCCCGCTGCCTGAGCGGCCCGAGCGCGGACGAATCGCTGGCGCCCTGCGAACGCGACATCCTGGTCGGCGACAATCTCAGCCTTACCTACCGCTTCCCCCGGGAATTCCTGGGCGACTGGCAGGCGCTCGACGCGGCGATTTCTGGCGAGGCAGCGCGCGTGCTGAAGACAGGGCGGTAGGGCTTGATCCTTCGACCGACCCTGAAGGGCTGTGGGCTGGAGCCCCGCCAATCGGGCTACCAATCTCCAGGGTTTGCGATTGGCTGTAGGCCCACCACGCCTTCGTCATCCTAGGGCGGAGCAGGAGCGAAGCGACGTCGCGGAGACCCTAGGATCCATGCCGTTACGCCAGTCGAAGAATGCAGCGGCTCAGAACGGTGCTTGCATCCGCAACAATGCCTACTACCCTTCAGCCATGACGGGCTATGCCTACATGACTGCAAGCCAGAAGCGCGGCACGATCTACATCGGTGTCACCAACGACCTCGGCCGCCGCATGCCGGAGCACAAATCTGGCGAAGGCTCGCGCTGCACCAGCCGCTACGGCGTACAGCGTCTGGTCTGGTACGAGGAACATTTCGACATTCGCGACGCCATCCAGCGCGAGAAGTCGCTGAAGCGCTGGCCACGCCGGTGGAAGATCGAGCTGATCGAGAAGACCAATCCAGAGTGGTTCGAACTGTTTCGCGGGACTGGTTGGTAGAGGACGCCCAGCCGGTGCCAAGAAGCATTCGATTCTGGTCAGAGTGGAGCACTGCCGCGAGCTAACGGCATGGATCCCAGGGTCTGCGCCGCGTCGCTTCGCTCCTTGCTCCGCCCTGGGATGACGAAGGGAGGGATGCTCCAGCCAGTCTCCGACGTCTGCGCTCCGCCGTCAGGCGGTCCCGCCTGCAACAAGCAGGTCCGGCCAGCACCAAACTCGCGGCTCAGGCCAGATCGATGTCGAGGATCGCCATCGAGAAATTATAGTCGCCGTCGTCCTCGTCCTTGAAGACGATGCCGAGGAACTCGTCGCCGACATAGACCTCGGCCGAATCTTCCTTGCGCGGCCGCGCCTTCACTTCGAGTTTGGGGTTCTGGAAGGTGCGTTTGAAATAGGCGTCCAGCTTTCTGATTTCGTCCGGCTTCAACAGTCTTCTCCGATCGTCGCTTGCTCAAGTGCGTCGCGTCTGAAGAGATCGATGCGACGCGCTTTAAATCTTGCTTCATGCATGTCGCTATCCCAAAACAGCTGGGCACTATTGGGCGACATGCATTGGTGAGCGCGCTTCTGGCACGTCGACAATGGCCATGTAAAGGCAAGCCGGCATAGAGGGCAGGAATTCAGCCCCCTGCTCGAGCGCTCAGATGTCGAAGCTGACGACGTGGTCCATCGTCTGCGACGGCAACAGCTGGTCCATCTGCCGCGAAGGCTGGTCGCAGCCGGTCTCGCCGACGACGCGGGCCGGCACGCCGGCAACCGTCTTGTTGTGCGGCACCGGCGACAGCACCACCGAGCCGGCCGCGATCTTGGAGCAATGGCCGATCTCGATGTTGCCGAGGATCTTGGCGCCGGCGCCAATCAGCACGCCATAGCGGATCTTGGGATGACGGTCGCCGCCGGCCTTGCCGGTGCCGCCCAGCGTGACGCCGTGCAGGATCGACACGTCGTCCTCGATCACCGCCGTCTGGCCGACGACGAGGCCGGTGGCGTGGTCGAGGAAGATGCCCTTGCCGATGCGGGCGGCCGGATTGATGTCGGTCTGGAACACCGAGGACGATCGGCTCTGCAAATACAGCGCGAAATCCTGGCGGCCCTGGTTCCACAGCCAATGCGCCAGCCGGTGCGTCTGGATGGCATGAAAACCCTTGAAGTAGAGCACCGGCATGATGAAGCGGTCGCAGGCCGGATCGCGGTCGTAATAGGCCTGGATGTCGACGCGCACCGTCGTCGACCAGTCCTTGTCGTCGGCCGCCATCGCCTTGAATGTCTGGCGGATGAGGTCGGAGCCGATGTCCTGGTGAGCGAGGCGCTCGGCCAACCGGTGGATAACCGCTTCTTCCAGGTTTTCCTGATTGAGGATGGTCGAATAGAGGAACGCCGCCAGCAGCGGATCGCGGTTGACCGCTTCCATTGCTTCATCGCGGATCGAACGCCAGATCGGATCTACCGGCTGCACCCTGGTGGGACGGGAAATCGTAACGCTGTTCATCTGATGTCTCCGGCCATCCAATGTCTCAGGCCATCCAATGTCTCGGCTTGGCGGCTTGCCTATTCTCCGGCCGCACCTATAAGCCAGATCATAGCACGGGTGAACTCAATTTTCCTTAGTGCTTCGTCAAATGGATTTGGTTGGCGGAATTTCAAGCAGCCATGGAAAACGCAACCTTGATGGACGAGACCCTGAAGCGCGAGCTTTCCGCGCTGTATGACGCCGCGGATCGCCACTACCACGACCTTGGCCACATCGAGGCGATGCTGGCGCTAGCCAACGATTACAAGGCATTGCTGCATGATCCTGAAGCAGTCGAAGCGGCGATCTGGTTCCACGACGCGATCTACGACGGCCGCGCCAAGGACAATGAGGCGAGGAGTGCCGCACTTGCCGAGACAAAGCTCGCCGGCCGCGCCGATGCACAACGCATCCGTCGCATCGCGGCGATGATCACTGCCACCGCCGGCCACGAATTGCCGTCCCTTGGCGACCAGCATTCCGTTCGTGACGCGGCGCTGTTCCTCGACATGGACCTGGCGATCCTGGGTGCTGCGCCTGACGTGTTCGACGCTTACGAACAGGCGGTTCGCCGCGAATATCAGTGGGTCGATGAGCCGATGTGGCGGGCCGGCCGTGCCGCTGTCCTAAAGGGCTTCCTCGCGCGTCCGCATATCTTCCATAGCGAGGAATTCCGCCGGCGCTTCGAAACCCAGGCCCGGCAAAACATGGCGCGCTCGCTCAGGGCGCTTGGCGATAACCTCAGCTCAGACAAATCCTAATCCGGAAACGTCTCCATGCGCTGCGCATAGGCCTTGAAACCGGCTCGCCCGTAGACAGATCGCGCGCCCGGATGATCGTGGGTATCGGTGTGGAGCCAAACCCTTTCGGGTTCATGCGACCAGACGGCGCGCAGCGCCCGGTCGAGCAGGTACGGCCCAAGCTTGCGGCCCTGAAGAGCCGGAACGACCCCGAAATGGGCCAATTCGACAACCGGCTCGCCGACGCCCGTGAATTCGCATAGGCCGGCTGCTTCGCCGTCGACGCGCAGGACATGGATATGCGTCGACGGGCTGGCGAGAAGGCGCTCAAGGTCGCCCAAGGGCATGCGCAGCCGCTGATCCCATTGCACAGGCTCGCCAACGGCGCGGTAGAGGCTGATGTAATCAGCGACGCCAAGCGTTTCGCGCATCACCGCCGCGCCCGGTGCGGGTGCGGCAAAGCCGCCGCCGGACGGCGGCTCGGTCATCTCCAGATAGGTGACGACAAGATCGACCATGGCAACTCGCGCAGATTTGAAGCTGAGGGGTCGCGTCGGTCGCTTGCCTGCCGGAGGCTTGTCGAGATCAGGTGAATGCGCCAAAAGTCGATGCCATTGCCCACAGCATGAACCCCCCGGCCGCAAGCGACGCGCCATTGACCACGATGCCAGCCAGGCCGAGCACACGATTGTCGTCTGGGCGCCCCACGGCCATCAAGCCGAAGACCACGCCGATAAGATGTGCCAAAGGGCCGGCCATAAAAAATACCGCAGCGAAGAAGCCCGTCGCACTGTTCTGGAGCAGTGGGGAGGCGTCGCTCGGCATTGCTATCAACGCGGTGATCGCAATCGCCCCTGTCGCCAATGCGGCCACCGCTAGAACAACGGACCATTCGCCGAACCTGCTTTTCGCAACGACGCCCGGCAAAGCGGCGTCGCTTCTTCCCCATTGTGCCATCGTACCCCCCCTGCCCTCGTTCAGCGCGTGGCGGGTTTGAACCGATCCACAAGTCGCGCTTATTTACTGCTGTATCGTTGCAAAACCGCTAAGAACCCAGCTTCAGGCCCTATGGCCGCTTTGGGAGCCGTCCATCAAAGCGGATGCTCCCCATAAAACTCCAGCACACGCTGCTTGAAGGATTTGTCGCCGACCGCCAGCATGTGGTCGCGGCCTTCGATATGAAATGCCCTGGCGTTCGGCATCAAGGCAGCGAGTTCATCCGGCGAGCCGCCGATGTCGTCCTTGGTTCCCACCGCAATCAAGGTCGGCTGGGCAATGCGGGCAATGTCGGCCTCGCTCAGCAATTCGCGCGACGTGGCGATGCAGGCGGCGAGCGCCCGGCGATCGCTGCGGGTCTGGTCGGCGAAGGCGCGGAACGAGCGGCCGCGCGGGTCGCTGGTGCCTGCGGGATCCTCGGCCAAGAGGGCGTCGGCTATCGGATCCCAGTCGCCGACGCCGTCGACCATGCCGATGCCGAGACCGCCGAAGACCAGCGTCGCCACCTTGTCCGGCTCGGAGAGCGCCAGGAAGGCCGATATGCGCGCGCCCATCGAATAACCCATGACATGGGCGCGTTCGATGCCGAGATGGTTCAAAAGCGCTGCCGCGTCGGACGCCATTTTTGCCGGCGTGTAGTCTGCTTCGTCATAGCTTTTCGACGACGAGCCATGGCCGCGATTGTCGAAGGCGATCGCACGGTAGCCGGCATCGTTCAGCGTCTTGAACCAGCCGGGCGACACCCAGTTGACGTAGTGGCTCGACGCAAAGCCGTGGATCATCAGCACCGGATCGCCCTGCCCCGATGCTGGCTGGCGGTCAAGGAAAGCAAGCTCGAAACCGTCATGGGAGAAGAACTGCATCGGCCGAAGATCCTGCCCGTTCAGTCGGAATCGACATTCGGCGCATCGCCCTTGTCGGGCGGCGGCATGGCTGGCCCCGCCGCCGTGCCGATGGCCGGATGGCGCAGCAGGTCGCCGTCCTTGATGCCCTTTTTGGCGGCGGTTCCTGCCTTGAGCTCGAGCACGAAGCGCACCGGTTCGTCCGGCGAGATGATCGCCTCCGACTGCGGCTCGCCTTGCTTGATCGCCCGGATCCGGCCGTCCTGGCCGACGAAGATCAGGTCGAGCCGCAGCGGCGTGTTCTTCATCCAGAAACTCACATCCTGCGGCGCACCGAAGACGAACAGCATTCCGTGATTGTCGGCCATGTGGCGGCGGAACATCAGGCCGGCCTCGCGCTCGGCGGGCGTGTCGGCGATTTCGACGGAAAAAGAACGCTCGCCGGCCTTCGTCACCGCGACCAGCGGCGCCGGGTCGACCGGAAGGATCATCGCCTTGCCGTCGGCCGAACTCGGTTGCTGAAAATAGAAGAAGGCGCTTGTGGCGACGATGAGGAAAATCCCGGCGCAGAGCGCGCCCGCCGTCAGCCGGTTCCTGTGAGCCATGTGAAATCCTCGGCCGGAACTAATGCGAGACCGGCAAGGTACCCATATCGGGGTGAATTTCGGCAGCCATAAGGCCTTTGTCGCCGCGTCCGAAGCGGACCAGCACCACCTGGCCCGGACGGAGTTCGGTGATGCCGTAGCGGCGCAGCGTCTCCATGTGGACGAAAATGTCCTCGGTGCCCTCGCCCCGGGTCAGAAAGCCGAACCCCTTGGTGCGGTTGAACCATTTCACCAGCGCCCGTTCGAGGCCGCTTTCCGGCGTCACCGCGACATGGGTGCGCTGCTCCTGCAGCTCTGCCGGATGCACCGCCGTGGTGACATCCATCGAGAGCACGCGGAAAGCCTGCAGCCCGCGCTCGCCCTGCTTGACCAGGCAGACAACGCGGGCGCCTTCCAGGGCGGTCTGAAAACCGTCCTTTCGAAGGCATGTCACATGGAGGAGGATGTCGCCCGAAGAACCATCATCGGGAAGGATGAAACCGTAGCCCTTGGCCACGTCGAACCATTTGATGGCGCCGGCGATTTCGACGAGATCGGCCGTATCGGCGCTCTCATCCCGCTTCAACGCATCGCTACCGGCCCCGTCCCGCCCCATGAAAGAGGCCTTTTCCCCCATAAGAACGCCCCCTTTTTTCAAGAAACACCGCAACTGATTCTTGACGCCAGATTAACACCGCGGCTTCCGGTGTGTGCAAGACCTGACGTGCCTTTTTTCACGGTTCCATACAGGAATAGCGGATTTGTCGTTTGCCGGCGCCGGCAAGCGTGGCCAATTGCCCTTTGGCCGGGCCGCCCCTATGTTGCGCCGCAACGCAACATACGGAGGAAATCCATGCGCTATCTGCATACCATGGTCCGCGTCGCCGACATCGATGCTTCGCTCGATTTCTACTGCAACAAGCTTGGCCTGAAGGAAGTGCGCCGCCACGAAAGCGAGCAGGGCCGCTACACGCTGATCTTCCTCGCCGCGCCCCAAGACGAGCAAAGCGGCATCAGCGAGAAAGCGCCGCTGGTCGAGCTGACCTACAATTGGGATCCGGAAGACTACAAGGGCGGCCGCAATTTCGGCCATCTCGCCTATGAGGTCGACGACATCTACGCCACCTGCCAGCGGCTGATGGACAATGGCGTCACCATCAACCGGCCGCCGCGCGACGGCAACATGGCGTTCGTCAAATCGCCGGACGGCATCTCGATCGAGCTGTTGCAGAAAGGCCCGGCAAAGCCGAAGGCCGAGCCCTGGGCGTCGATGCCGAACACCGGAAGCTGGTAACCGATCACGCCATCTTGAGCGGACGTCGCCTGGCCCTGGTTCGGTTTCGCGTCCGCATTCCCAAGGAGAATTCATTCATGCCGACCAGCCATGTCGACGTCGCCACCGAACATGCCAGCCGCTATCTGCAGCAGCTGTGCAAACATTGGGCGCACAAATTCCCGGTCGAATTCGACCCGAACCACGGCAGCATCGATCTGACGCTCGGCCGCACTATTCTCGATGCCGACCCGACGGCGCTGCATATTGCGGTGACGACCGACGAGGCCGCCTCGCTCGAGCGCCTGGAAACGGTCGTCGCCGACCACATCAAGCGCTTCGCCTTCCGCGAAGAGCTGGCATTCGACTGGAAACGCGCTCCGGCCGCGTAGACGACCTATCAACCGCCGGCCTTGGCCATCTCCAGCAGCATCAGCACGGTGCGCCAATTGCGCGCCGTGCCGGGCACCTTCAGAACGCGCGGGATGAGATTGGCAAAGACCGATTTGCCGAGCCCGTCGGGCGCATGCAGGTAAAGCACGTCGCCCTTGATCTCGAAGCGTTCGGGCCCAGTGCATTTTTCCGCCAGCCGGGCGAACTCGTCGGCGGTCGGCTGGCGCTCCAGCGCATAGGCGTGCAGCTTGGTCGGCTCGCCCGCGACTTCCGGATAGGGATTTTCCGCCGCCAGCCGCTCGAGCCAGCCGAGATCGCGCACCATGATGCGCGAGTGGAATCTCCATTTCTTTTCGAATTCCGCTTCCAACCGCCTGGTCAGCATCGCCGCATCGCCATCTGGCGACCGGAAGACGGCGTTGCCGCTCTGCACATAGGTGGCGATATCTGAGAAACCGAGCTCCTCGAAGAATGACCTGAGTTCTGCCATTTTGACGATGCGATTGCCGCCGACGTTGATGCCGGAAAACAGCGCGACAAAAACCTTTCCCTGAGTGCTCGGAAGATCGTTGCCGCTCATATGATGAACCCGGCGAGCGTCTCGTTGTCGGTAATGTCCTGATAGTGGACGCTCTCGGCGTCGAAATTCGCCTTGAGCAGGTCGAAATTGCGGCGGTCCTTGGTTTCGATGCCGATCAGCACCGAACCGAAATTGCGCGCCGATTTCTTCAGATATTCGAAGCGGGCGATGTCGTCGTCGGGGCCAAGCAATTCGAGGAAATCGCGCAACGCGCCGGGCCGCTGCGGAAAACGGATGATGAAGTATTTCTTCAAGCCCTCGAAGCGCAGCGCCCGTTCCTTCACATCCGGCAGCCGCTCGAAATCGAAATTGCCGCCGGACACGACGGCAACGATGGTCTTGCCCCTGATTTCCTTTTTGGGAAAATCTTTCAGCGCGTCGATCGCCAGCGCGCCGGCCGGCTCCAGCACGACGCCTTCGACATTGAGCATTTCGATCATGGTCGCGCAGAGCCGATTTTCCGGAATCAGCCGCACTGCGTCGGCGGCAAACTCCCTGAGGTGGCGCAGCGGCTCGCGGCCGATCTCGGCCACCGCCGCGCCGTCGACGAAATTGTCGACCTTGGCGAGCTTTACCCGCTTTCCGGCGGCGAGGCTCTCGCTCAGGCTCGGGGCGCCTGCCGGCTCGCAAAAGACGAAGCGTGTTTCACGCTGCTGGTCGGCGAAATAATGGGTGACGCCGGCGGCCAGGCCACCGCCGCCGACCGGCAGCATGACGATATCAGCCATGCGTGCGCCGGGCATCTGGCCTGATATCTCATAGGCGACGGTCGCTTGCCCTTCGATGATGTCCTTGTGGTCGAAAGGCGGCACCATGTGTGCGCTGGCAGTTTCGGTGAATTCGAGTGCGGCGCGATAGCAGTCGTCGAAGAAATCGCCGACCAGCCTGATCTCGACGAATTCGCCGCCGAACAGCCGCGTCTTGTCGATCTTCTGCTGCGGCGTCGTCACCGGCATGAAGACGACGCCCTTTTTGCCGAAATGACGGCAGACGAAGGCAAAGCCCTGCGCATGATTGCCGGCCGAAGCGCAGACAAACAGCTCGGCATTGTTGCCGGCGGCGAGCGACTTGCGGAAGAAGTTGAAGGCGCCGCGGATCTTGTAGGAGCGCACCGGCGTCAGGTCCTCGCGCTTCAGCAGCACCCGCGCGCCGGTCTTCTTCGACAGGTAGTCGTTTTCCTGCAGCGGCGTTTCCGGAAAGATCTCGCGGATCGCGGCAGCGGCGGCAGCGACGCGAGAGGAGAAACTGGTCATGGCAAGAGCACCCCACAGGCTAGCCGAATTCGGTCCCGCTATTGCATATCCGGCCTCGCGAAGCCATTGTCCGGCCACCCGAAAGGGTGTTCCCAAAACCTCGTTGGCCGTTAGGAGCGTCTGTTCATGCCTGTCGCATCGGTGGCCCGGAAAACCGTGTCGCTGCCGGAGTTCGGCGAGCCGACGGTGATGCCGCTGGTTACGCGCGCCACCTATGAGGCCCGCATCGCGGCACTGGTCGCGCGCGGCGGGTTCGATGCATTGGTCGTCTATGGCGACCGCGAACATGCGGCCAATGTCGCCTATCTCTGCGGCTACGATCCGCGCTTCGAGGAGACGCTGCTGGTCATCGTTCCCGGCAAGTCGCCGAAACTGCTGGTCGGCAATGAGGGCTGGGGCTATGCCGAAATCTGCGACGGGCCGTACGAGCGCGTGCTCTACCAGACGTTTTCGCTGCCGGCGCAGCCGCGCGACCGCTCGCAAGCGCTGGCCGACATCCTCGTCGATTGCGGCCTGAAGGCCGGCCAGCGCATCGGCGCCATCGGCTGGAAGCCGTTCGGCCCCGGCGATGCCGGTTTTGGCGAAACGACGCTCGACCTGCCGTCGTTCATCGCCGACACCTTGCGCAGCCTTGCCGGCGACAAGAATGCCGTAACGGGGGGCGTGATCGTCAACGCGGCGAACCTTTTGATGAACCCTGCCGACGGCCTGCGCGCCATCAACGAGGCCGACCAGCTGGCCGCATTCGAATTCGCCGCGACCTATTCCTCGCAAGGCCTGCGCAATGTCCTGCAAGGCATCGAACCCGGCATGACCGAATTGCAGGCGGCGCGGCTGATGGGCATCAACGGCCTGCCGCAATGCTGTCATCCGATGCTGTCGGCCGGCAGGCGTGCGGCCTATGGCCTGCCGAGCCCGCGTCTTGACGTCATCGAGCGCGGCGACCCCATCACCATGGCCTACGGCATCCAGGGCTCGCTCAACGCCCGCGCCGGTTTTCTGGTCGAGGACGCGGCCGAGCTTCCAAGGGGCATCCAGGACTATGTCGAGAAGCTGGTCGCGCCCTATTTCTGTGCCGTCGTCGACTGGTACGAGACGGTCGGCATCGGCGTTCCCGGCGGCGCGTTGTGGCAAGCGGTGCACGACCGCATCGGCGCTCCGTTCTTTGGCGTGTCCCTCAATCCCGGCCATCTCATCCATATCGACGAATGGATGCATTCGCCGGTATTTTCCGGCTCCGACATCAGATTGAAGTCGGGCATGGCCTTGCAGGTCGACATCATCCCGGCGACCGGCACCGATTATTTCACCACCAACATCGAGGACGGCATCGCGCTGGCTGACGAGGCGCTGCGCGAAGAGATCGCCGCGCGCTATCCCGAAGCCTGGCACCGCATCGAGGCGCGCCGCGCCTTCATGACCGACGTGCTCGGCATAAGGCTGAAGCCGGAAGTGCTGCCCTTTTCCAACATTCCGGCCTTCCTGCCGCCGTTCTGGCTTTCGCGCAACAGTGCGATGGCAGTCGAGCGGCGCTGAGCGCATTTCGGCGCCTGCGACTTACTTCCGCCGCACTTCGGCTGTCCGGGAGATGCGGCGGAGGTGGATGGGCCTTTGGTTAGGCCGGAGTGGAATTGCTTAAGTGCCCTTGAAGACGATTTGCATCATTGTCCTTGCCGCGCTGCTCGCCGGCTGCGGCGGCCGCCAAACCGAGGAACTGCTCGGCAGCGCCATGATGGCGGTGCCGGTGACGGAAATCGCCGGCAACCACTCGATCTTCATCGCCACCACGCGCAAGCGCTCCGACGATCCCAACAAGGTCTTCGACGGCGAGCGCTCGGCGACGCTGAACTATGCCCGCGTCAACGTCACCGTCCCCGGCATCCACAAGACAGGCCAGATCGAGCGGCGCTCGCGCGGCAAGTCGGACGATCCGGCCAAATACTTCATGGCTTCCGAGGTCGTCGGCTACGACACCCAGCCGAAATTCTCCAGTGCGCTCAGCGCCGACATCGCGGCGCGCGGCGGCCGCGTCATGGTCTTCGTCCACGGCTACAACACCGGCTTCGACGCCGCGGTCTATCGCGTCACCCAGATCACCCATGATTCCGGCTATCCCGGCACGCCGGTGCTGTTTTCCTGGGCGTCGGGCGCCAAGACCACCGACTATGTCTACGACAAGGAAAGCGCCAGCGTTGCCCGCGACCAGCTGGAAGTGACGCTGAGAATGCTGGCGCAGACCGGCGCGCGGCGCATCGACATCGTCGCCCATTCGCTGGGGACCTGGGTCACCATGGAGGCGCTGCGCCAGCTCGCCATCACCGGCGACCGCGATCTCGGCGGCAAGCTCGGCGACGTCGTGCTGGCCTCGCCCGACATCGACGTCGACGTGTTCAAGAGCCAAATGCGCCGCTACGGCAAGCCGGACAAGCCGTTCATCCTGCTGCTCTCCGACGATGACCGGGCGCTCAGGCTGTCCGGCCTGATCGCCGGCGCACGGCCCCGGGTCGGCGACTACAAGGACGCCGCCGACCTCGCCAGCTATGGCGTGTCGGTCGTCGATCTCTCCAGCGTCAAGGGCGTCGACCGCTTCAATCACACCAAATTCGCCGACAACCCGGAATTGGTGCAGTTGATCGGCCAGAAGCTGCGCGAGGATGACGGGTTTGCCAGCGACCGCGAGGTGACCGACCGCATCGCCTCGGTCGGACAATAGCTGCATTGCGCGGCAGTGATTGTTGACCATGCCGCACCATCGGAACAGTTTGAACTGGACCGTGCCGGCCTCTGCCTCTATCGAATAGGCCAAGACGTCTCCGGCTCGACGTCGCCTTTGCGGGAGCCCGCGTGACCGTGCCTTCGAAGATCTTTCTCGTCGTTGCGTTCGCGCTCGCGCTGGCAGGCTGCGCCGGCCAGAACACGCACGATCTGCTCAACAAGACGACGATCACGGTGCCTGCTGCCGATATCGCGGCGACGCATAAGATCTTCGTCGCCACAACCCGGCAAAAGGCGACGAAAGAGCCCCGGCAGGTGTTCGACGGAGACCGCTCGCCGACCACCAGCTTTGCCAGCGTCGAGGTGACCGTTCCCAAGGTCCACCAGGTCGGCGCCATCGAACGGGTCAAGGGCTCGGCCAACAGCAATCCGGCGAAGGATTTCACGGCGACCGGCGTCACCTTCTACGAAGGCGCGCCGCAATTCGCCAAGGCGGTCGGCGCCGACATCGCCATGCGCGGCGACCGCGCGCTGGTTTTCGTGCACGGCTTCAACAACGGCTTCGACGACGGCATCTACCGGCTGACGCAGATCGCGCACGACACCAAATACCCGGGCACCCCGGTGCTGTTTTCGTGGGCGTCGAGCGGCAAGACGACCGGCTACATCTACGACAAGGAAAGCGCCAATGCGGCGCGCGACGATCTCGAAGCGACGCTGCGCATGCTTGCCAAGAGCCGCGCCAAGAGCATCGACATCATTGCCCATTCGATGGGAACCTGGGTGACCATGGAAGCGTTGCGCCAGCTTGCCATCACCGGCGACCGCGACCTCGGCGGCAAGCTCGGCTACGTCATCCTGGCTTCACCCGACATCGACGTCGACGTGTTCAAGAAGCAGATGATCCGCTACGGCAAGCCAGACAAGCCGTTCGCCGTGCTGCTTTCGGGCGACGACCGGGCGCTCAGGCTGTCGACCCTGATCTCCGGCGACAAGCCGCGCGTCGGCGACTATGGCGATGCAGCCGACCTCGCCAGCTATGGCGTCTCGGTGGTCGACCTGACCAAGACCAAGGGCGGCGACCGGCTGAACCACGCCAAATTCGCCGACAACCCGTTCCTGGTGCAGTTGCTCGGCGACCGCCTGCGCGCCCCGGCCGGCCTCGCCTCCGAAGAGACCGCGCCGGCCCAGCTCGACAATCTCGGACAGGGCCTCGGCAAGGCCGTCGGATCGGTCGCCGAGATCGTCATCACCACGCCGTTCAAGGTGCTGACCATCGCCACCGGCGGGTGAAGCGGCGCGCGGGCGGCATTCAGACGAATAGATCAACCTTCTGGAACGTCGTCACGTCGATCAGGCCGACGTCGGAAATCCTGAGCTCGGGGATGACGACCAGCGCCAGCAGCGAGTGCTGCATGTAGGCGTTGTTGAGTGAGCAGCCCATCTGGCGCATGGCGTCGCTGAGTTTGTCCGCCTTGGCGGCGACGATTTCCGCCCGCTCGTTCGACATCAGCCCGGCGATCGGCATTTCGACCAGCGCCAGCTCCTTGCCGTTGGAAAACAGCACGACGCCGCCGCCGACCTCGCCCAGCCGGTTCACGGCCAGAGCCATGTCCTGCTTGTTGGTGCCGACGACGATGATGTGGTGGGCATCGTGCGCCACGCTGGAGGCCATGGCGCAGTCGCCGATATAGCCGAAGCCGGAGACGAAGGCGTTGGTGACGCCGCCCGTGCCCTTGTGGCGCTCGACCAGCGCGATCTGGCAGACATCGTTGCGGCGGTCCATGGCGACCAGCCCGTCCTCCACCGCAAGATCGGCCTCCAGCGCCCGCGTCGGCGCCTGGTTCTCGATGACGCCGATGACGCGCACCCGCACCTCGTTGGCGCCCTTGGGTGCCGCGATGTCGAAATCGCCGGCTTTGAGCTTCTTGCCGAGCTTGACGGTGTTCTTCGCCGTCCGCGGATAATTATAGGCCGGAATGTCGACTTCGAGCTTGCCGCCCTTGGCCAGCCTGACGCCGCGGCCATAGACTTCGTCGATGGTCATTTCGGCCAGGTCGGAGACGATCAGCAGATCGGCGAGCCGTCCAGGTGCGATCGAGCCGATCTCGCGTTCCAGCCGGAAATGCTGGGCGGTGTTGAGCGTCGCCATCTGGATCGCCGTCACCGGCTTCAGCCCTTGGCTGATGGCGTGGCGCACGACCCGGTCCATATGGCCTTCATGCACGAGGGTACCGGAATGGCTGTCGTCGGTGCACAGGATGAAGTTGCGCGGGTCGAGCCCGCTCTCCGTCACCGCCTTGATCTGCGAGGCGACGTCATACCAGGCCGAGCCCAGCCGCAGCATTGCCTTCATGCCCTGGCGGACGCGGGCGATGGCATCCTCGGCGCGCGTGCCTTCGTGATCGTCCTCGGGGCCGCCGGCGACATAGCCGTGGAACGGCAGGCCGAGATCGCGCGAGGCATAGTGCCCGCCGACGGTCTTGCCGGCCCTCACCGTCGCGGCGATCTCGCCCGACATCACCGGATCATTGGCGGCGACGCCGGGGAAATTCATCACCTCGCCGAGCCCGATAATGTTTTCCCAGGTCATCGCCTCGGCAACGTCGGCGACGGTCAGCTCGGCGCCGGCATGCTCCAGCCCCGGCGCCGACGGCACGCAGGACGGCATCTGCACATGCACGTTGACCGGCATGGCGACCGCCTCGTCATGCATCAGCCGCACGCCCGGCAGGCCGAGCACATTGGCGATCTCGTGCGGATCGATGAACATCGAGGTGGTGCCATGCGGGATCACCGCGCGGCAGAATTCCGTCACCGTCACCATGCCGCTCTCGACATGCATATGCGCGTCGCAAAGCCCCGGCACCAGATAGCGGCCGCCGGCATCGACCACCTTGGTGCCCTGGCCGATGGCATGGCCGGCATTCGGCCCGCAATAGGCGAAGCGGCCGCCGGCAATGGCGATGTCGGTGCCGGCGATGATCTCGCCCGAATGGACGTTGACCCAGCGCCCGTTGCGGATGACGAGATCGGCGGGTTTGCGGCCCATGGCGACATCGACCAGATGCGTCGCCATCTCGGCCCAGGGTTTTGGTTTCGTCGCACTGGCGGTCTTCGGCATCAACAGGCTCCTCTTTGCCCGACTGTGCCAAGCCGCGAGGATTTTGACCAGCGAGGAAGTAAGCGCCGACGGCGAAGTTGCAGATCTCCCCCCTTGAGGGGGAGATGTCGCCGAAGGCGACAGAGGGGGTCGGGACATCCTGACGCGAACCTTTACCGCGAACAAAACAGGCTGGCGCTCGACGCGCGACGACCCCCCTGGACTGCCCTCTTGCCACAACTTGCCATCTCCCCCTCAAGGAGGGAGATCGATGCGCCATGGCTTTCGCCAATCGCCAAGGGCATTTTGTGCCGGCCGCAGCAACTTTGTTCTTGCTTTGTGCCGGCAGCTATGCTACTAATTTGGGTATGGTGCCAATTGGCTCCAACGACCCGTCCTCCCGAGGCGGGTTTTTTTTGTTATTGCGCCATTCATGGCAAATGGCCCAGGCGGAATACGATTCCGTTGCGGCCAATCAGCCTTCGTCTCGTTAGAGGATCCTTCTGAATCGACGCTCGCGGAGTTTGACGCACTCCATCGTTCGAGCCTTCGGCCGGTTCAATCAATTCGATCGCGAACTGTCACTTCTTGCTCGGATCGTCTGCCGGGTTGACGTAGGTGATCTTGAATGGCCCCTCGCCATGAACCTGGATGATCGTTTCGCTTGTCGTCCAGGCGAAGTGATTCATTCCGGCCGGCGCGACGCCGAAGCCGCCAGCAGTCAGTTCGACGCCTTTCGCCTCGTCGAACTTATCGCCCATTCCAACATGGAAGTTGCCGGAAAGCACCGTTACGTATTCCGTGGTGGGATGATTATGTGCGGCAATTTTGTAGCCGGCGGGTGTCTTCAACCGCAGCACAAAGGCGCCGTCCTTTGAGGGATCTCCCGCGACAACAGCCATTTCCGCCCCAGCGGGAATGGCAGCAGGAGCAGGACCCCATTTGATATCTGCGGCGTTCATCGGCATCTCATCGGCAAACAGAGGCGCCGTCCCAACAAGCAGCAGTGCCAGAGCAGAGGCAAGCTTGAGCATGACAATCTCTCCAGTGGTTGTAGAGGACGGCGTCGAGTAGCGGGTCGAGTAGCGGCGCGCCGATCCACTTGCCACTTCGAGCCTACCAGGGCAGAGCGCCCGAACGCATCCTGCGAACGGGGGACGCGCATTCGCGGTAGCCGCGGAAGCTGCCGCTAAAAACATTTCCAGGTGAAACGATTTTGTTTGTATCTCTGTAGGTGATGGCCTCGCTAGCTTCGAGTGCCAGATTTGTCGACGGCAGAAGACGGCTTGACGGCCTTTGGCTGCCGGCTGAAAAGGGCTGGCCTGCGGACGTGGCGGAATTGGTAGACGCAAGGGACTTAAAATCCCTCGATCTCTGATCGTACGGGTTCGATTCCCGTCGTCCGCACCAGATTTGGTCTCGTTTGATAGTCTCCGTAACTGGAGACCGGGCGCTCGACCCAGTTCTGGGCCCCTCACACCCCAATCGGGTTCAGCTTCAAATGCTGGATCAGCATAATGGTCTTGGCGTCGATGATCCGACCGTCGTGGATGCCGGCCAGCGCCTCGTCGAGCGGCATTTCGAGAACCTCGATGTCCTCGCCTTCGTCATGGGCGCCACCGCCGTCGGAAATGCGGTCGGCGGGCGAGTAGCGAGCGACGAAGAACCAGAGCCGCTCGGTGACGCTGCCGGGGCTCATATAGGGCGAAAACAGCCGCTGCACGTCCTTCAGCCGATAGCCGAGTTCCTCCTCGGCCTCCTTGCGGATACAGGTTTCGGGATCGTCTTCGTCGAGCAGGCCGGCGCAGGCCTCGATCAGCGGCTCCTTGTGGCCGGTGACGTAGGCGGGGTAGCGGAACTGCCGCACCAGAAGCACAGTCGAGCGCTCGGGATCGAAAGGCAGGATCACCGCGCCGTCGCCGCGATCGTAGGTCTGGCGGGTATGCGTTTCCCATTTGCCGTCGCGCCGGCGGTAGTCGAAGACGGTCTTTTTCAAAACCGCCCATTCGTCGGACAGGACTTCCTCCGAGCGGATGCGAATGCGATCTTCCATGGTGGACTCCCTGCTGCCGCGGCAAGGCGTAGCCGCGAACGGCGGTTCTTGCAATCCGGCTACCAATTGGTCCAGTGCGCCGGTTCACCCTCTCGTGTCTGGCGCATCTGCAAGTGCCTGCCTAAATAGCGGCAACCCTTTCCGGAGTTTTTTATGACCTCATCTCTTTTCCAGCCGATCACCCTCGACGGCCTCACCTTCCCCAACCGCATCGCGGTCGCGCCGATGTGCCAGTATTCGGCCGAGGACGGCTCGGCCAGCGATTGGCACCTCTATCACTGGATGAACCTGGCGATGTCGGGTGCCGGCATGGTCACCGTCGAGATGACCGAGGTCGAACGGCGCGGCCGCATCTCGCATGGCTGCCTCGGCCTTTACTCCGAGGACAATGAGGCGGCGGCGCGGCGCACGCTGAATGCAGCCAAGCGCGTCGCCGCGCCGGGCACGAAATTCGGCACTCAGCTTGCCCATGCCGGCCGCAAGGCCTCCAACCGGAAACCCTGGGAGGGCGGCGGACCGCTGAATGCCGATCAGGATCCGTGGCCGATCGTGTCGGCCTCGGCAATCGCCTACGACACCGGCTGGCAGGTGCCGCGGGCGCTGGAGGATGACGAGATCCTGCAAATCATCGAACGCTTCGCCGAAGCGGCACGGCGGGCCGAGCGGGCCGGCTTCGACTTCATCGAGCTGCATGCCGCGCATGGCTATCTGATCTTCCAGTTCCTGTCGCCGCTTTCCAACCGGCGCACCGACCGCTGGGGCGGCTCGCTGGAAAACCGCATGCGTTTCGCCGTCGAGATCGCCAAGGCGGTGAAGAAGGCGGTGCCCAGGCTGATGCTGGGCGCGCGGCTGTCGATCAAGGAATGGGTCGATGGCGGCTTCGACGTCGAGGATGCGATCGAAGCGGCAAAAGCGCTGAAGGAAGTCGGCGTCGCCTATCTCTGCTGCTCGAGCGGCGGCAATTCGCCGTTGCAGAAGCTGCCGTCCGGACCCGGCTACCAGGTGCATCTGGCGGAAGCGGTGCGCAAGGGCGCCGGCATCGCGACGCGGGCCGTGGGCCTGATCGACGATCCGAAACAGGCCGAGGCGATCGTCGCCGATGGGCGCGCCGACATGGTGGCGCTGGCGCGCGCCTTCCTTGCCGATCCGCGCTGGGGCTGGCGCGCCGCGGCCACCTTCGGCGAAAAAATCCACCCGGCGCCGCAGCTTGCCCGCTCGGTGACGACGATGCAGCATTGGATGAAGGCGGCGAACTGACGGGGCGGGTTCTCACCTCGCTGGACAGGGAACCATAGCTTCGCTTTGATCCTCTGCCGGTGTAGAGTGGCGAGGGCCGCGGCTGGGCGCGGCAGGTTGGGGGAGCAGAGACATGTCGTTCAGGGGGATTTCCATTGCGGCTGCTGCAGCGGTTTTGGCCGGGCTGTCGTTTGCCACATCGACGCCGGCCGGGGCGCAATATTGCGAAGGCACGGTGCACGGTCTTTCCAGGCACTACAATCTGGCAACGGGAAGCGGCTTTCTCGCCGTTCGGGCCCGGCCGAACTCGTCGTCGCGCATGATCGGGCAATTGTTCAACGGCGACCAAACCGAGATCTTTGACCGTCGCGGAAACTGGTACCAGGTTGATTTCGGCGGCCGCACCGGCTGGGCGAATGCACGCTGGCTGCGCAACGACTGCGGCTATTGAGCTATTTTCGCCTGAGCTAAAATAGCTGTTGCAACCAAATCGGCCGCTCCGCGTTGGCGGCGATGATGGACAGCAAGCCATTTGAAAAGCCGGTCGTGGTCGAACTCGGCCATGTCGGCAAATATCGGCATATCCGCAGCGCTCAGGAGGCGGCGGAGTGCCTGATGACGGTCTGGCCACTCAATCGCGGGCCGCGTCATCGTGATGCCCTCGACACTTGCCTAAAAGTGCTGGAAGGTTATCGTTCGACGGCCGATGCACGCCGGGCACTGATCGAAGCCGCCAGGGAATCGGACGTGCTGGTCACGGACGACAGGCTGCCAGACGACAGACTGGCCGACGATAGGCTGCATTGAGGCAACGGGCTTTCAACCGGAGGGTTTCATGGCGAAACTGACCTATAAGATCGTCGAGCATGACGGAGGCTGGGCCTACAAGGTCGGCTCGACATTCTCCGAAACGTTCCCCACTCATCAGGACGCGTTGCGCGCCGCCGAGATCGCTTCGGCCGAACAGCAGGTCGCCGGCAACACCGATGGCATCCAGTACGAGGACGCCGACGGCAAATGGCACGACGAGCTCGCGGATGGCCGCGACCGGCCGCAGACCGAGGTTTCGGATTAGGGTGTGTCGATATCCAGGTGATGCCGGGCTGCTTTACAGGTCGGTTTGGTAGCGCTACCGTCTGACATCGCGCGTGACCGGGGAGGAGCCTGGGCGCTGTCGCGGTCCAGGCAAGAAAGCGGTTTCCTTCGAAGTCGTTGCGGGAATCAATCGGGAGGAAATCGATGGCGTCTGTCGCGATCGGCGATGTCTACAAATCATTCGGGACCGTCGAGGTCCTGCACGGGGTCAGCGTCGATATAGACGACGGCGAGTTCGTCACGCTGGTCGGGCCGTCGGGTTGCGGAAAGTCGACCCTGCTCAGGATGATCGCCGGCCTTGAAAAGATCTCGCGCGGCCAGATCGCGATCGGCAAACGTGTCGTCAACAACGTTGCGCCAAAAGAACGCGACGTCGCCATGGTCTTCCAGAACTATGCGCTCTACCCGCACATGACGGTCGCCGAGAACATGGCGTTCTCGCTGATGCTCAAGGGTGTTCCCAAGACAAAGAGCGATGCCGGCGTGCGGCGCGCGGCAGAAATCCTGGGACTGGTGCCGCTGCTCGACCGCTATCCGCGCCAGCTTTCCGGCGGCCAGCGCCAGCGCGTCGCCATGGGCCGGGCGATCGTACGTGACCCGCAGGTTTTCCTGTTCGACGAGCCGCTCTCCAATCTCGACGCCAAGCTCAGGGTGCAGATGCGCGCCGAGATCAAGGAACTGCATCAGCGCCTGAAGACGACGACGGTCTACGTCACCCACGACCAGATCGAGGCGATGACCATGGCCGACAAGATCGTCGTCATGCACGACGGCATCGTCGAGCAGATCGGGCCGCCGCTCGAACTCTACGACCGGCCGAACAATCTTTTTGTCGCCAGCTTCATCGGCTCGCCCGCCATGAACATGCTGAGGGGCGAGATCGTAAGCGACGGCTCGCCGTCGTTTCGCGGCGCCGGAGGGATTTCGGTCCCGTTGGCCTCGGCACTTTCCATCGGCAATGGTGAGCCGGTCGTGCTGGGGATACGGCCCGAGCATTTGCGGCTATCCGACAATCAGGGCATTCCGGTCACTGTCGTGGTGGTCGAGCCGACAGGGTCCGAAGTGCAGCTCATCGGCCGAACCGCCGGCGGCGAGGAGATCGTCGCCAATTTCCGGGAACGGCATTCCTTCACGCCGGGCGAAACCATCTGGCTTACGGCCGAGCCTGGCCTCATCCATCTCTTTCACGGCAAAACCGGACAGCGGTTCGAAACACCCATCAAGCAGTAGGACGGCACGGACAATAAGCAGGAGGAAGCGAGCATGAAATTCACCAGACGCGACGTGATCCGCACCACCGCCGGCGCTGCGGCGGGAGCCTTGGGAAGCCGGCTCATCGGCTCTCCCGCCTTTGCCCAGGAGGGATTGAAGTACAAGCCCGAGGACGGCGCCAAGCTCAGGCTGCTGCGCTGGTCGCCCTTCGTGCAGGGCGACGAGGATCAATGGCTGGCCAACACCAAGCGCTTCACCGAAGCGACCGGTGTCGAGGTCCGCGTCGACAAGGAAAGCTGGGAGGACATCCGTCCCAAGGCAGCGGTCGCCGCCAATGTCGGCTCCGGCCCGGACTTGATGTTGGTCTGGTTCGACGACCCGCATCAATATCCCGACAAGCTGCATGACGTGACGGAACTGGGCGAATATCTCGGCTCGAAATATGGCGGCTGGCACGATGGACCGAAGCAATATGCGACACGGCAAGGCAAATTCCTCGGCCTGCCGCTGGCCACCATCGGCAATGCCATCGTCTATCGTGAAAGCTGGGTGAAGGAGGCCGGCTTCTCCGAATTTCCGAAGGACACGGCAGGCTTGCTCGAGCTTTGCAAGGCATTGCAGGCGAAGGGACACCCGGCCGGCTTCACGCATGGCCACGGCGTCGGCGACGGCAACAACTACGCCCACTGGCTGCTATGGAGCCATGGCGGCCAGATGGTCGACGAGAGCGGCAAGGTGACGATCAACAGCCCCGAGACGCTGAAGGCGATCGAATACGCGCAACAGCTCTACAAGACCTTCATTCCCGGTACCGAAAGCTGGCTCGACGTCAACAACAACCGCGCCTACCTGGCCGGCGAATTGAGCGTGATCGCCAATGGCATTTCCGCCTACAACACCGCCAAGATCAACAAGGACAAGGATCCGAAACTGACCGAAATCGCCAAGGACACGCGCACGACCAACCTGCCGATCGGTCCTGTCGGGAAATCCGTCGAGCTGTTCCAGGTGACCACGGCCGTGATCTTCGACTACACGCCCTACCCCAATGCGGCCAAAGCCTATCTGCAGTTCATGTTCGAGGAACAGCAAATGTCGCAGTGGATCACGTCCTCGGCGGGCTATTGCTGCCAGACGCTCAAAGCCTTCGGCAACAACCCGGTGTGGACGGCCGATCCGAACAATGCCGCCTACGCCAAGGCCTCGGCGACGCTGCGGCCCAACGGCTATGCCGGCCCGCTCGGCTATGCTTCGGCGGCGACCATGGCCGACTATGTGCTGGTCGACATGTTCGCCAAGGCGGTGACAGGCCAGGCGACGCCGCAAGAAGCGATGGCAGAAGCCGAGAAGCGCGCAAACCGCTACTATCGCGTTTGAGCGGATTCAGCCGGGCAGCCATGCTGCCCGGCTTCGAATCGCGCATGGCCGCCTGGCCGATCAATGAGACTTAGAGGAGCCGACCCATGGCCGTGACCTCCGCTGCCGCTCAGCCACCCCGGTCGACGCTGTCGCGCATTTTGACGTTCGTGTCTGAAAGTCATAACGCGCTTGGCTTCGGCTTCATGCTGCCGGCGGCGGCGCTGCTGCTGGTCTTCCTAACCTATCCGCTCGGGCTCGGCGTCTGGCTCGGCTTCACCGATGCCCGCATCGGCCGCCCCGGCATCTTCATCGGCATCGAGAACTACGAATATCTGTGGGATGACGCCGTCTTCTGGCTCTCCGTCTTCAACACCTTGCTCTACACGATCAGCGCCTCGATCCTGAAGTTTGCGCTAGGCCTCTGGCTGGCGCTTATCCTCAACCAGAACCTGCCGCTCAAGTCGTTCTTCCGCGCGATCGTCCTGCTGCCCTGGGTGGTGCCGACGGTGCTGTCGGCCATCGCCTTCTGGTGGATCTACGATTCGCAGTTCTCGATCCTGTCCTGGGCGCTTATGGAAATGGGCCTGATCGACCATCGCATCAACTTCCTCGGCGATCCGGAGAATGCGCGCGCTTCGGTCATCGCCGCCAATGTCTGGCGCGGAATTCCTTTCGTGGCGATCACGCTGCTTGCCGGCCTGCAGACGATTCCGCAGTCGCTCTACGAGGCCGCCACGCTCGACGGCGCCAGCCGCTGGCAATTGTTCCGCTATGTGACGCTGCCGCTGCTGACGCCGATCATCGCCATAACCATGACGTTTTCGGTGCTGTTCACCTTCACCGATTTCCAGCTGATCTATGTGCTGACGCGCGGCGGGCCGGTGAACGCCACCCATCTGATGGCGACGCTGTCGTTCCAGCGCGGCATTTCCGGAGGCCAGCTTGGCGAAGGCGCCGCGATCGCAGTCGCCATGATCCCGTTCCTGCTGGCGGCGATCCTGTTCAGCTACTTTGGCCTGCAACGCCGCAAATGGCAGCAGGGCGGCGGAGATTGACATGACCGCGATCGAAACGAGCAAACGCCCCGAACTCGACGAAGGCGGCATGGGCTACCTGCAGAGTGTGCCGCGCCGCGTGGTGACGGTTTACCTGCCGTTGCTGATATTCGTCATCGTGCTGTTGTTTCCGTTCTACTGGATGACGATCACGGCGGTTAAGCCCAACCTCGAGATGACCGACTACGCCAATTTCAATCCATTCTGGGTGGTGCATCCGACGCTCGAGCATATCCGCTATCTTCTCTTCGAGACGTCCTATCCGGGCTGGCTGCTCAACACGATCATCATCTCGACCGCCGCCACTTTCCTGTCGCTGCTGGCAGCAGTGTTCGCTGCCTATGCGATCGAACGCTTGCGGTTCTCCGGGGCGCGGCAGGTCGGCCTCGCGGTGTTCCTGGCCTATCTCGTGCCGCCGTCGATCCTGTTCATTCCGCTGTCGGTGATGGTGTTCAACCTTGGGCTTTACGACACGCCCTTCGCGCTCATCCTCACCTATCCGACCTTCCTGATCCCGTTCTGCACATGGCTGCTGATGGGTTACTTCCGCTCGATCCCGTTCGAGCTGGAGGAATGCGCGCTGATCGACGGGGCGAGCCGCTGGCAGATCCTCACCAAGATCGTGCTGCCGCTGTCGGTGCCGGGCCTGATTTCCGCGGGCATCTTCGCATTCACGCTGTCATGGAACGAGTTCATCTACGCCTTGACCTTCATCCAGTCGTCCGAAAACAAGACTGTGCCGGTCGGCGTGCTCACCGAACTGGTGCGCTCGGACGTCTATGAATGGGGGGCGCTGATGGCGGGAGCGCTGATCGGCTCGCTGCCGGTGGTGGTGCTCTATTCGTTCTTTGTCGAGCACTATGTTTCCTCGATGACCGGAGCCGTGAAGGAATAAGTTCGGAGGTATTCCCGGCGGCCGGGATGTCCCGAGGCACCCTGCCGGCCGAGGCTGCGGCGGGTTGCACACCTTTGCGTGAGGTTCTGGGAGCGTGTCAGCTGCTGGTGTCGGACTTCGGCGCAAATGCGCGGTCGGCAATGCGTTCGATGAAAGCGACGACCCGTTCCGGCCCGACGAATTGTGGCATATGGCCAAGCCCCTCGACCGGCTCGAAATCGAGCCCGCTGATCTTTTCCATCAGCGGCCAGCCATGGATATCGATGCCCAGCACGACGTCGGAAGCACCAAACAGAATGCCAGCCGGCATGGTGATCTCGCGATAGCGTTGCTCGATGCGGCCAAGGTCGTGCTCGATGGCCACGACATCGGTCGACGTTGCATAGAAATGGCTTGGCCTGAGCCCGCACCAGCCGCCGCCCTCGACCATATAGTCGGCCGGCGTCGCCTGCGGCGCGAAAATGAAGGCCAGCGTGCGTTCTGCGTATCTGAGAGCCGCCGGGATCGCCACCGTGTGAGCCATGATCCGGCGCCGCAGCGGCGACTGAATGTATAGCGGGCCGAACTTCTCGCGCGCGTCCGGCTCCAGATGGGTCAGCGGCGCCAGCAAGGCGATACCGGAAACCGCCTCGGGATGCTCGACAGCCAGCGTCAGCGCGATGGCGCCACCCAGCGAATGGCCGACGATCAGCGGCTTTTGCAGTCCAAGCGCCTCGATAAAATGCCGCACGATCTCGGCCTGCTCGGGTAGCCGCCCGCTGGCGCCCCTGGCCCGCACCGAATAGCCGGAACCCGGACGGTCGAGCGCGATCAGCCGATAGTTCGGGCCGAACCGTCCGAACAGCGTGTGGCGGAATTGATGAAGCTGCGCGCCAAGGCCGTGCAGGAAGACGATCGGCCGCCCCTCGCCCATCTCGAAATAATGGATGCGATTGCCGTCGATCTCGATGAATTTACCGCTGGCCGGCACCAGCCTTTCGGCTTTCGCCGCAATCCGCAGCGTCGCCAGCACAGGATAAGCTGCCACGACGAGCGCCAGCAGAAACAGCGCGCCGGGCAGCCATAGAAGAATCGATACCGGCATGTTCTTGCTCATGGCCCCAAACCGGCGCAGCATCACCCGCCGAAGGTTCCACTGCAAGGGAGGTGGCACAGGTGGATCCGTCGTTTGGCGGCATTGCCGCCGGCCGTTCGCCGCGCTATCTCAGGCGACCCGTTGCCGGAGCCTGCCATGACCGAAATCGTCACCGCCGCCATGCTCGTCATCGGCGACGAGATTCTGTCCGGCCGCACCAAGGACAAGAACATCGGCCACCTCGCCGACATCATGACGGCGATCGGCATCGACCTGAAGGAAGTGCGCATCGTTGCGGACGAGGAAGACGAGATCGTCGCTGCGGTGAATGCGCTGCGCACCCGCTACAGCTATGTCTTCACCACCGGCGGCATCGGCCCGACGCATGACGACATCACCGCCGATTCCATCGCCAAGGCCTTCGGCGTGCCGTGCGAATACGACGCCAGGGCCTACGCCCTGCTGGAGGCAAGCTATGCTGCCCGCGGCATCGAATACACCGAAGCGCGCAAGCGCATGGCGCGGATGCCGCGCGGGGCAGACCACATCGACAACCCGGTGTCGGTTGCGCCGGGCTTTCGCATCGGCAACGTCCATGTCATGGCCGGCGTGCCGGCGATTTTCCAGGCGATGCTCGACAATGTCGTGCCGACATTACGGGCCGGCACCAAAATGCTGTCGGCAACCGTGGAATGTCCGTTCGGTGAAGGCCTGATCGGCGGCCCGCTGGGCGACATCCAGAAGGCGCATCCGGATACGATCATCGGCTCCTACCCGAAATATGGCGACGGCAAATTCTGGACGGAACTGGTGGTGCGCGCCCGCAGCCAGCAGGCGCTGGACTCCGCGCGCGCCGACGTAGAGGTTATGGTGGCGGGCCTGACCAAGGCAAGCAAGGTGGGCTGATCGGCAGGCGTGACGGAACCAAGCATCGCGCCGTGACGTTTGTCACGAGTGGGATCGCCGAAAAACTGAGGGATTGCCCATGCGCTTCAAGACCATTGTCGCCATATTGCAGAATGAACAGGACGCCGAGCGCGTTCTCGACTGCGCGATCCCGCTGGCCAGCCGGTTCCAGAGCCATCTGATCGGCATTCATGCCGAGGCGCTGCCCGTGCCCTACACCTCGGCCACCGGCTTTCCGGACACCGAGTTCCTGCAGGTTTCGGCCGACATGAACCGGGAGCGCGCCGAGAAGTTGCAGGCCGCCTTTCACAAACGCGTCGAGAATTCCGGCCTGTCGTTCGAGTGGCGCAGCCTCGAGAGTTTTTCCGGCGACAGTGCGCTGACCGGTATCTCGACCGTTCGCACCGCGGATCTGATCATCGCCGCGCAGCGCGAATCGAGCGGCGATCCGAGCGCCGACGTCGACACGCTGGTCTACGATGCCGGCCGGCCGGTGCTGGTGGTGCCGCATTCGGGTCCGCTGGTCACCAGCTTCAAGCACGTGCTGCTCGCCTGGAACGGCAGCAAGGAGGCCGCACGCGCGGCCTTCGATGCCCTGCCCTTCATCATCGAGGCCGAGAAGACGGATATCGTCGTCATCGACCCGCCGGATACGCTGGACGAGGCGCCGGAAACAGCCGGCGCAGAGATCGCCGCCTCGCTGTCCAGGCACGGCGCGACCGTCAGCGTCTCGGTACTGAGGTCCGGCGGCGCTTCCGTTGACGACATCATCCAGACCAGGGTCGCCGAATCGGGTGCGGACCTGCTCGTGCTCGGCGCCTACAGCCATTCCTGGCTGCGCCAGCTGCTGTTCGGCGGGGTGACGCGAACGGTGCTGCGCACCGCCCCGGTGGCGGCTTTCCTGTCGCGGTAGGTTCACAGGGATAGCTGGCAGGACAATAGCTTTGCCGCGCCCTTGCCAAGGCCAAGCCTTTCCAGTTAATTCCGCCCGCATTCCATAGTGTCTGCGCGCGATGCGCGCTTTGCGGAGTGCGCGAAAGATGTCCCTGCCCGAAAAAGCCTTCCCGGTCTCCTGGGACCAGTTCCACCGCGATGCACGCGCGCTCGCCTGGCGGCTTGCCGGCGCCAACAAGGGGCAATGGAAGGCAATCGTCTGCATCACGCGCGGCGGCCTGGTTCCGGCCGCCATCATTTCGCGCGAGCTCGGCATCCGCATCATCGAGACGGTCTGCGTTGCCTCCTATCACGATTATGCCAGCCAGGGGCAGCTGCAGGTGCTGAAGGAGGTCACCCCAGCGCTGCTCGCCGATGACGGCGCCGGCGTGCTGATCATCGACGACCTCACCGACACCGGCAAGACGGCGGGCATCGTGCGCGCGATGATGCCCAAGGCGCATTTCGCCACCGTCTATGCCAAGCCGAAAGGCAGGCCGATGGTCGACACTTTCGTTACCGAGGTCAGCCAGGACACCTGGATCTATTTTCCCTGGGACATGGGCTTCACCTACCAAAAGCCGATCGCCGACGACCACGCCGGCTAATTCGCGGTAACGCCGCTTCCGTCGGAAGACAGCGTCGAGCACTCCTTGAAGGAGTGTCCCCGGCACACGATATTTCCTTAATCGACCCCCATTGGAGTGGTTAACCAGTCCACATGAAGTTTTTTACTTTTATTGCTTATGATTAGCCGTAAGATTCACGAGACGGCAAATGATTCTGGGAGCTGGGGCAAGCTTCTCCGATGTTGACGAGGCCAACGACGCACAACCATCTGGCCGAAAGAGTCCGGCGACTCTTCGGCACGGTGCCGTCCCGCCTGCAGGTTGCAGCGCTGCCTTGGCGCGATAGCGAGGACGGCGTGGAGGTCATGTTGATCACCAGCCGCGATACCGGCCGCTGGGTGCTTCCCAAGGGCTGGCCGGAAGCAAAGGAGCCGCTTTGCGAAGCAGCGGCGCGCGAGGCCGGCGAAGAGGCCGGGCTGCGCGGCACGATCTCGCATCATGAGGCCGGCCGCTATTTCTATGCCAAGGTGCTGGCGTCCGGCGAGGAAGTGCCCTGCGAGGTGCTGGTGTTTCCGCTGCACGTCGACAAGGTCGCCGACCGGTGGAAGGAAAAGCGGGCGCGCATCCGCAAATGGGTCAGCGCCGCCGAGGCGGTACGCATGGTCAACGAGCCCGACCTTTGTCAGATCATCGCCCATTTCGGTGCTGACCCGCATCGCTTCAACTGAGTCGGCACATGGCTTCCGAGTCGGCATGGTCTTCGCTGCGGCGAAGGCCTTCGAGCGTCGGCACCAGGCTTGTGGCTACAAAAACGGAAATCAGCGCGCTTCTGTCCCCGTTATCCACATATGTGACACACAAGATGTTGGGGTCATAAAAGCTACGCAAACGAATCCTTGACGGCGCAAAACGAGTCGCCTTTTATAGGCCATGCGCTCCTGTTGAGAGTGCGACCGGAAAAGTTTCGAGGCCGGTCTTTTTCCCGGAATATGTGCGTTTTGATCCGCATTCCCGCCTGTTTACGAGGCCGGCGAAGGCGTGGGATTTTGAAGCCTTGGGGGGCAAAAGGGGAGGATTGTCGGACTTGAATAAATTGTCTGTTAACACTATATTTAGTGTTTGCAGGTAGGTTCGACGCTAGATAATGTGAATTTCCCTCGACCGAGGGCGTTACAAAAAGTTTTCAGTTTTGAGGGACCCACAGGGTCCGTGAGCGCGTTGGACAGCGGCCTCGCAAGAGGCTCGACCGGCAGGGCCGCGGAGACTGTGACTATGAGAGCCGGCGGTTTCGAACGCCGGCAGACGGCGGCCATGCGCGTTTCGTCACGAGGGCAGAAATCCTCTGGGAAAAGCGCTATATGTAGACAAAAGGGACCGGACCAATGCGCATCGAGCGTCGTTTCACCAAGCCAGGGCAATCAGCTTACGCGGAGATTGAATTCCGCAAGGCGCTTTCGGAGATCAAGAATCCGGATGGCTCGGTGGTGTTCCGCTTGGACAACATCGACGTGCCGGCGCAGTTCTCCCAGGTTGCCGCCGATATCCTGGCGCAGAAATATTTCCGCAAGGCGGGCGTCCCCGCACGGCTGAAGAAGGTCGAGGAGACGCAAGTCCCCTCCTTCCTGTGGCGCTCGGTCGCCGACGAGGCTGAACTGGCCAAGCTGCCGGAAGCCGAGCGCTACGGTTCCGAGACCGACGCCCGCCAGGTCTTCGACCGGCTTGCCGGCACCTGGACCTATTGGGGCTGGAAAGGCGGCTACTTCAAGTCGGAGGAAGACGCGCGCGCCTTCCGCGACGAGCTCGCCTATATGCTGGCCACCCAGCGCGTCGCACCGAATTCGCCGCAATGGTTCAACACCGGCCTGCACTGGGCCTATGGCATCGACGGCCCGAGCCAGGGCCATTTCTATGTCGACCCGTTCACCGGCAAGCTGACCAAGTCGAAGTCTTCCTACGAGCATCCGCAGCCGCATGCCTGCTTCATCCAGGGCGTGCAGGACGACCTCGTCAACGAGGGCGGCATCATGGATTTGTGGGTGCGTGAGGCGCGCCTGTTCAAATACGGCTCCGGCACCGGCTCCAACTTCTCGTTCCTGCGCGGCGAAGGCGAAAAGCTGTCGGGCGGCGGCCGCTCGTCGGGCCTGATGAGCTTCCTCAAGATCGGCGACCGCGCCGCCGGCGCCATCAAGTCGGGCGGCACGACGCGTCGCGCCGCGAAAATGGTCATCGTCGACGCCGATCATCCCGATATCGAGGAATTCATCGACTGGAAGGTCAATGAGGAGCAGAAGGTAGCCTCGCTGGTCACCGGCTCGAAGATCGTCAAGAAGCACCTCGAAGCGATCATGAAGGCCTGCATCAACTGCGAAGGCAATGGCGACGATTGCTTCGATCCGGCGGTCAACACCGCGCTGAAGCGCGAGATCAAGGCGGCCAAGAAGGACGCGGTGCCGGAGAACTACATCTACCGCGTCATCCAGTTCGCCAAGCAGGGCTATACCTCGATGTCGTTCAAGACCTACGACACCGACTGGGATTCGGATGCCTATCTCACCGTTTCCGGCCAGAACTCCAACAATTCGGTGTCGCTGAAGGACGATTTCCTGCGCGCCGTCGAGCAGGATGGAGACTGGCATCTCACCGCCCGCAAGGACGGCAAGGTGCTGAAGACGCTGAAGGCGCGCGATCTCTGGGAAAAGATCGGCTATGCCGCCTGGGCGTCGGCCGATCCCGGCCTGCATTTCAACACGACGATGAACGACTGGCACACCTGCGCCTCGGCCGGTGCGATCCGGGCGTCAAATCCGTGCTCGGAATATATGTTCCTCGACGACACCGCCTGCAATCTGGCCTCGATCAACCTTCTGCCCTACCGCAACGCCGACGGCACCATCGACATCGCCGCCTACGAGCACACGGTGCGGCTGTGGACCATGGTGCTGGAAATCTCCGTCATGATGGCGCAGTTCCCGTCGAAGGAGATCGCCAAGCTTTCCTACGAGTACCGCACGCTCGGCCTTGGCTATGCCAATATTGGCGGCCTGCTGATGACCTCGGGCATTCCCTATGATTCCGACGAGGGCCGCGCCATCTGCGCCGCCCTCACCGCGATCATGACCGGCACGGCCTATGCCACTTCGGCTGAAATGGCCGCCGAGCTCGGCGCCTTCCCCGACTACGACCGCAATGCGCAGAACATGCTGCGCGTCATGCGCAATCACCGCCGTGCTGCCTATGGCGAAAGGGACGGCTACGAGAAGCTTGCCGTCAACCCGGTGCCGCTGGTCGCCTCGGATCTCAAGCAGCAGGAGCTAGCCAACCATGCCAAGGCCGCCTGGGACCGCGCCATCGAGCTTGGCGAGGAGCATGGCTACCGCAACGCGCAGGCAACGGTGATCGCGCCGACCGGCACGATCGGCCTGGTGATGGATTGCGACACCACCGGCATCGAGCCCGATTTCGCGCTGGTAAAATTCAAGAAGCTCGCCGGCGGCGGCTATTTCAAGATCATCAACCGCGCGGTTCCGGAAGCGTTGCGCACGCTCGGTTATTCCGAGAGCCAGATCGCCGAGATCGAGGCCTATGCCGTCGGCCACGGCAATCTCAACCAGGCGCCGGGCATCAATCCCGGCTCGCTCAAGGCAAAAGGCTTCACCGACGAAAAGATCGCAGCACTCAATGCCGCGCTGAAGTCGGCCTTCGACATCAAGTTCGTCTTCAACCAGTGGACGCTGGGCGCCGACTGGGTGAAGGAGACGTTCGGCTTCACCGATGAGCAGCTCAACGATTTCTCGTTCGAGATGCTGCCGGCGCTTGGCTTTTCGAAGAAGGACATCGAGGCCGCCAACATCCATGTCTGCGGGGCGATGACGCTGGAAGGCGCGCCGTTCCTGAAGGCCGAGCACCTGCCGGTGTTCGACTGCGCCAGCCCGTGCGGCAAGATCGGCAAGCGTTCGCTGTCGATCAACAGCCACATCATGATGATGGCGGCGGCGCAGCCCTTCATCTCCGGCGCCATTTCCAAGACCATCAACATGCCGAACGACGCGACGGTGGAAGACGCCAAGGGCGCCTACATGCTGTCGTGGAAGCTGGCGCTGAAGGCCAACGCGCTCTATCGCGACGGCTCGAAGCTGTCGCAGCCGCTCAATGCCTCGCTGCTCGCCGATGGCGAGGAGGACGAGGACGAAGCCGTCGAGCAGCTGATCGCGGCACCGGCCGCGCAGCGCGCCGTTCAGGTGACCGAGAAGATCGTCGAGCGCGTCGTCGAGCGTCTCTACCGCGACCGCGAGAAACTGCCGAACCGCCGCAAGGGCTATACCCAGAAGGCGGTCGTCGGCGGCCACAAGGTCTATCTCAGGACCGGCGAGTTCGACGACGGCCGTATCGGCGAGATCTTCATCGACATGCACAAGGAAGGTGCGGCCTTCCGGGCGATGATGAACAACTTCGCCATCGCCATCTCGCTCGGCCTGCAATATGGCGTGCCGCTCGACGAATATGTCGAGGCCTTCACCTTCACCAAGTTCGAGCCGGCCGGCATGGTGCAGGGCAACGACGCGATCAAGAACGCCACGTCGATCCTCGACTACGTGTTCCGCGAACTGGCTGTCTCCTATCTCGGCCGCCACGATCTCGCCCATGTCGACCAGTCGGATTTCGACAAGACTGCACTCGGACGCGGCATCAACGAAGGCAAGGCGACGCCCTTCTCCAAGGGTCTCACCCGCGGTGCCTCGCCGGTCAAGCTGGTGTCGGGCATGGGTGCGGAGCCCAAGGGCTTTGCCGGCGCGGGCTCCGGAACTCCGTCCCGTACCGCCCCAACCGCCTTCTCCGGCTCCAACGTGCTGACGTTGAAGCCGGCCAGCGACGAAGCCATCGCCTACAAGCGCGACTACGAGGAGCGCGCCAGGGAACTGGTCGAGGACATCGTCTACGCGGAAGCGTCTGATCCGACGGAGCTGTTCACCGACGAGGCGGCGAAAGAAGCAGCCGAAGCCAAAGCGCTCGCCGCCAACCGGCGCCAGCAATCGCTGATGCAGGGCTACACCGGCAACGAATGCTCGGAATGCCATAACTTCACGATGGTGCGGAACGGGACGTGCGAGAAGTGCGATACTTGTGGGGCTACGAGCGGGTGTAGCTGAGGGGATTTGATTGAGCCCAAAAGTCATAAATGCAACGACGCCGACAATCCTAGATTTCGGCGTCGTTGAGAGCGGCATACGGGAACGTGAGAGCGCTAGCGTCTCGCGCAGTAATGCATTCTCTAGACTTGCTCTGGAAACCGTCTTTGGCTTACCTCAGCCAGAAGTCGAGGAGTACATTGTAGACGGCTTCGATGACCGCGGCGTCGATATTGTGTATATCGACCATGACAATCGGGTAATAAATATTGGATCGTGCAAGACGGTTGTCTCTTATAAGAATTCTCGGAAGAATTTCCCTGGCGACGAAATCGATAAAATAATCTCTTTTGTCGAAGATCTCGTCCTTAATCGCGAGGAAATGCTAAAAACATGTAACGGCCCTCTAGCTGCAAAAGTGAGGGAGATATGGGATATTTTCGCGCAAGAGAGTTATCGAATCTCGATTCATCTCTTTTCAAATCAGGCAACGCTTCAAAAAGATGCTCACAACCGATTATTTGAAGCTCTGAGCCGGCACGAAATTGCGCTGTTCGAGTATGGATTGTTTGAGCTATCTCACGGCGTTGTAAAGGCCACTAAGCCTCGGTTCAAAAAGAAGCTCGTTCCGTCAGATGATGCGGCATTTAGCGTAAAAGAAGCCAACAAGCGTGCTGTTATGCTAAAGGTCTCGCTGAAGGAACTGACTCAGTTTCTCAGCGCAGAAAATCAGGCATTTGACGAACGATTAATCTGGCAAAATGTTCGATATTTTCTTGGCTTGGACAATGAGGTTAATAGGGAAATCCGGGAGACGTTACTTTCGGGACAGGCAAGCGATTTTTGGTTCTTGAACTCCGGTCTCACAATCGTTTGCGATCAGATAGTTTCTGTAGCCAATGGCAGACATCCTATAACGATGGTGAACCCTCAGATCGTGAATGGCTGCCAAACCGCGACTGTCATTCATGCAGTTTCGACCGGAACCATGGCCGACCTCAACAACGGCTATGTTCATGTGAAAATCATTGAAACAAACGATAGTACATTCATTGAGCGAGTTGCCCTTGCAAGCAACACCCAGAGCCGCATTTTGAATCGCGACCTAAGAGCAAACGACAACCTACAGCGCCAACTGGTCGAGTGTCTTCGGCCTCACAACTATTTCTATGTCAGGAAGCGTGGAGAGAACGCACCTCGTCCAGGAATGAAGACTATCGATGCAGCGAGAGCAGGCCAGCTTGTCCTAGCGTATCTCTGCGGCGAGCCGACAAAGAGCAAAACTAACTCGAACGATATATTTGGCGATCTATATGAGGAGGCATTCAACCCCCACGCCGTAACACCCGAAATAATTATCGCGGCCCACGAATGTTATTCTGCGATCGAGCGCCGCAGAAAGGAGATCCTAGCTTGGCAGGCATCGATTACCCGGAATTCTTTTGAAGAGTCGTGGTTGATCGAAGGCCATTTTCATCTGCTATTCGTCGTTGGCGAACTCATGCGCCGGGCTTCCATCCCGTTGTCAGAAACGACGATAGCTATTGGCTTGATCGAGAAGGCAAGCAGCATCTTGAGGACTTTTGTCGAGCGAAATCAGAAAGTCGCAAACTATCGACTTTTTCGTTTGGCTAGATCTCGGGAAGAAATCCTGAAGATTATCGACAATAATTCCAAGCCGGATGAGGCTAATCCGGTTCAGATTGAGCTATTTGACATGGATGGACTCTCTGAGGTGCGAGCGGCATCCTCAAGCAGGCCAACTTAGAAGAGCGATGACATGCGTTACGCGGTGGTGATTGAAAAAGCCGGAAACAATTTTTCCGCTTATGTTCCGGATCTGCCCGGCTGCATCGCCACCGGTGCGACGGTGCCTGAGGTTGAAGCCGAAATTCGTGACGCAATACGCTTTCATATCGAAGGCCTGCGGGCCGATGGGCTGGATGTGCCCAAAGGGGTCAGCCTGGCGGAATATGTAGAGGCGTAGAGCCGTCAGCCGAGCCAAGGCTGATAGCTACCACCGCGCGTTTCGCTTCGACGGCACGGCATGGATCCTAGGGTCTGCGCTCCGCTTCGCGTTCGCTCCGCCCTAGGATGACGAAGACACGGGGCCTGGAGGCCAATCGCCAAAGCCGGTAATTGGCGGGAACATCCCTCCCTTCGTCATCCTAGGGCGGAGCAGGAGCGAAGCGACGTTGCGGAGACCCTAGGATCCATGCCGTGACCGCGGCGGGATACCGACGGTGGAAGCCAAGCACCCGACAGACGGTGCTACTCCGCCTCCGCCACCATCTGCCGTCCGCCAGTCCAGTCGCGCCAGGCCTTCTCATCGCCGTGGAACACGTTGAGGTCGATGCGGCCACTTACCCCGTGCGACAGGCCGGAGCCGGAATATTGCCAGAACAGCCATTTGCGCCCAGGATAGACCTTTGACGGGTGCGCGGCCACGGCGCGCAGCCAGAACGGATAATCGGGGAAGGCGCCCCTGAGATTGTCACGGTAGAAGTCGGGCGCGGTGTAGATGATCGGGCGCTGGCCGTAGTAGCGCTCGAGCTTGTCCATGAACACCTGCATCTTCTCCAGCACCTTTTGCCGCGACGGGCGGCGCTTGCAGCTGGATTCGCCGTTCCACTCGACGTCGATCACCGGCGGCAGCGCGCCCTCGACCCTCGGCACGTTGCGGATGAACCAGTCGGCCTGCTCGCCGGCGGTGCGGCACCAATAGAAGAAGTGGTACGCGCCGCGCTTGAGGCCGGCGGCGTCGGCATTGCGCCAGTTCCTGGTGAACATCGGGTCGAGATGGTCGCCGCCGTCGGTCGCCTTGATGTAGGCGAAGTTGGCGCCCTGGGCGCGCAGCTTTTGCCAGTTCACATTGCCCTGCCAGCGCGAAACGTCGACGCCATGGACGGCGAGGCGCCTTGGCGAGGAGGACTTGCCGAAATTGATCGGCTTGGCGTCGCGAAAACCATAGCGCGTGACCGGCTCGGCAAGCATCGCCGGTGCCGCGCGTGTCAGCCGTTTCGGCGGCGACATCAGCGCGATCACCTCGGCCGGCGGTTCGACGTCCTGATCGGGTACGTCCATCGCGACCGGCTGCTCGTCCTGCTCCTGTTCGGCAAAGGCGGGCGCAGCATCAGTTGTCGCCACGGATGCCACCGGCGCGGGTGGCCGCACAACCGAGCTGGTGGTCTCGCTGGACGGCACTTGCAGCGCATCGACGCTGGAGGTCGACGTGCAGCCGGCAAGGCACAGCGCTGCGATCGAGAAGATGACGACGCCTGATAACCGCATCTGGACCTGTACGCAAAACACAACAGACCGAAGGCAGGACAACGCCGCCGGACAAACCAAGCTGGATTCCTAACAAGAAACTACCAACAAAGTTTGAATCGAATTGTTAGGGCTCTCGTCGAGACGTCGGCGGGACGGAGGCGCGCTATCCCTCCAACGTTTGGCCATGTCGCTGCCTCCGCTTGACAACTCATGGCATGAGATTAGTCTCTACTAATCTTACGGTGTAAGGCACTACTTGGGAGGAAGTTATGCAGCCCGCCGCCCTGTCAGAATTGCAGCCGGCGGTCACGCCGGAGCCACGCTCGCCCGCCATCGGGATCGACGAGATATCCGGCGATCTCAGCCGCGTCATCGAACGCGCTGAGGTCGATGCCTGGCTCGATCTCTATCGCGCCGCCCCGGCAGACTTTGCCGCAAGGCAAGGCCTAGCCATCGCCGAAGATGGCGATCTCGTCTGGACCACCTGCACGACGATCCCGTTCATCCATTTCAACTGCGTCAAGAACCTTGGTGTCGATAGCGCGGCCACCGAGAGCCGGCTCGATACGCTTCTGAGGCATTATCGCGACGCCGGCATTCTGCGGCCCTGGTTCTACACCAACCCACACACCGAGCCCGCGACGCTCAGCTGCTGGCTCGAGGCGCGCGGCCTGCAGCGTCAGGGAGGCTGGGAACGCATCTTTCGCGACGCCACGCCGTTGCCAGCGGAGCCGCTTTTCCCGACGGAGGATGTCTCGGTCGAGCGGGTGACGCCGGCAACGGCAAGGGAATGGGCTGGGTTCATCGACAGCCAATACCGGTTGCCGACCTCACCGTGGTTACTGGCGCTGGCCGGCCGGCGCGGCTGGCGCCATTACATGCTGCGGCGGGACGGCGCGGTGGCGGCGGTGCGCTCGATGTTCATCGGCGCCGACGGCATGGCCTGGAGCGGCATCGACGCGCCGGTGCCCGGCATCATGGCGCCGAGCTTCGATCTCGATGCAATGCTCGGCGAAGCGATGGTGCGCGACGGACTTGCGGCCGGTGCAAAACTGTTCGTGGCCGATATCGAGGCGCCGCAAGCCGAACGCGACGGGCCGGCCTATCGCAACTATGCACGTCTCGGCTTCAAACTCGCTTATTTCCGCAGCCATTACAGCTATTTGCCGGCAAATTCCGGCTAACCGCTTCAAGACCCTAGCCGCACAGCCACAGCTTGTGGCAGGTCGTGGCCATCAGGTGGGCCGGCGGTACAAAACGATCGTTGACCGCCACATCATCGTCCGCCCGGCGGACCTTTTCTTCGAGCAGCGTGCGAAGTTCTGCCGGTTGCACGCGGTCGCGCTCCATCACCAGCTTGATCATCGGATCGCTCAAGAGTTCGTCCAGGGTGTTGATGCTGTCGTTCATTCCGTCGCCTCCTCGACTGCCGCCCGCACGCAATAGATAGGCAGCAATGATGGCCCGCCAATGACGCTTTGCCGGCTATCTCGTGTCGCTTTGGATTAAATTTTGTCCAGATTTCACCTCAAACCGGAGGTGGCGCGCCTTCATATTGCGGCAGGCCGTCGTCGATCTGCACCCAGGGCTGCTTCGAGGCGGTCCAGATATGCATCTCGGGCCTGAACACTGAGGGGTCATCGAGCGAGCCGGTGGTGACGCCGATGATGCCGGCGGAATCGCGCCGGGAAAACATCGTCGTGCCGCAGCGCGGGCAAAAGCCGCGCTTGAGATCGGGCGAGGAATTCACCATCGCCAGCGGTCCGTCGACCGTCACATCGTCGATACGAAACAGCATGCGCGCGTTGAAGGCGGCACCCAGCGCCTTCTGGCACAACCGGCAATGGCAGACGCGCTCATTGATCGGTGCTGCCTCGGCGCGGTAGCGCACCGCGCCGCACAAACACCCGCCCTGATACCCAGCCATCGCCCGTGTCCCTGCCTGTGAGGATAGGCGGCATACCTATCGATAGGCGCGGTAGCGTCAATTGAAAAGCTTTGATGGGGCCATCTATAGCTGTGATGCGACCGATACACGACTGGCCGATGCGCCGCGCCAAGGCCTCATTGACGAAATGCCGGCCGTCTCGCGGGAGACGGCCGGCAGACAATTGACTGCGTGTCAGTTCGTTTCGTTGACGACTTCGTCCCAGGTCTTGACCTTGGTCTCGCCATTGAGGAACGGCAGCGCGGCAGCTGTGAGCTCCGGCGCGAAGAACACATCGTAGTGGGTGCGGTTCGGCACGATCGCCAGGCGGTTCTGCGACAGGTTCTCGCGCATCCAGCCGGCGTCCTTCAATCCGCCGCCGAGCATCTGGTAGAATTTGATCTCGTGCTCGGGCCGGTACATGTCGCTGTCGCCGAACACCAGCATCACCGGCATTTTCAGCTTCGGCACGTCGGCGGAATAATCGTAGTCCTTGCGCATATAGGCGCCAAGTTGATCGAGGAGTTTCGGAAAATCCTCCGGATGCGGCGCAACGGCGACGTAGGATTTGTACATCGGCGTGTCCTTCATCATGTCAGCCATCGCCGCGCCGACCTGTGCCTGCTGGCCACGCATCTCGGCATAGAAGCCGTCCGCGGCGTAGGGGGTCGAGACCAGCACCAGCCGGCGCACCGCCTCGGGATGCTGCACGGCCATGCGGAAGGCGACGCCGCCACCCAGCGAATAACCCATGACGTCGACCTTGTCGTAGCCGAGCGCCTTGACGATCGCCGCCATGTCGTCGCCCATCGCCTCCAGGCTGAGCGGCCGGTCGCCGAGTGCGGTGCGGCCATGGCCCTGCAGGTCGACGCCGATGACGGTGCGGTTTTCGGTAAGCTTCGGCAGGATCGGCGCGAACATATCCGTCGTGCCGAGCCCGCCATGCAGCAGAAGCAGCGGCTCGCCCTTACCATAGACGGCGTAATAATAGTTCAAACCGTTGATCGGCAGCAGGCCGGATTTTTCCGGCTTCGGCAATGTTGCGGTTGCGGTCGTCATGGCGGGCTTGGCCTCCTCAGCGTTGATGGTGCCCGGCGCGGCAAACAGCGCGGCGGCCGAAGCGAAAATGGCGAAAAATATCGATCTGGACATGTCAGTCTCCCTCTCCCGTTTGCATCAAAGTCGCCTTGCGACTTCCTCGAGCTGTTCGGCGCACTGGCCCCAGCCCTCGTGAAAACCCATTTTCTCGTGCTGTTCGCGGTCGGCGACCGACCAATGCGCAACCCGGGCGACGTAGCGGGTCTTGCCCGTGCCCTCGTCCTCGAGTGTCACAATGCCGGTCATGAACGGTTTGGCGGAAGGCTCCCACGCCTTGGTATAGGCATCGGTGAAGACGAGCTTCCTGCCCGGCACGACTTCGAGGAAGACGCCGGGGTTCGCAAACTCGTTGCCGTCGGGACCGGCCATGACGACCAGGCTGGTGCCGCCGGCGCGAACGTCCATCTCAGCGCGCGGCGTCGTCCACGGCTTCGGCGCAAACCATTGCGTCAACAGCTTCGGCTCGGTCCAGCAGCGATAGACGTTCTCGCGCGGTGCATCGATGATGCGGGCGAGAACCAGCTCGCGGTCGGAGTTGGGGGCGATGTCGAGCTTGGTGGTCATGGTGTTTCCTCACATGTCGGGTTTGGCTTTCGTGTCTAGGACGAACCGACAAGACGCAAGCCGACACGGTCCACGAGAAAAAATCCGCGGAACCGGAGATTCGAACGACGGAACCGAGTGGCTTCAGTGGCGCTTGGCTTGCACCAGATAGGCGTCGATCTCAGTCTCGCCGAGCCACTTGGCCGCTTCGAGCCGATGCAGGCCTTCGACCAGGATATGGCGCTTGCCGTCATGGCGCACCTGGATCGGCGTATTCATGCCGTTTTCCAGAATGTCCTCGGCAAGATGGCGGACGGTCTCGGGATGCAGCGTCTTCTTGCGCGCGGTCGGCACGTAAATGTCGTTGACCCTAACCTTTTGCACTCTCAGCATATCGGCTCCCGTGGCGGACAAGGCCGCGTTTTGTGAGATAGTCTGTTTGTCCGGCAAGGCCAAGGGAGCAGCCCGGCGATGACTGGCCCGATCGTTTCCAATTGACGCTTGGCCGGCGGATGGCCGAAATGGCGGCCTTCGACCTTAGCGGTGTCCATGAACCATCTGCCGACCGAGTTTCCCGATTTCGGACTGACGCCGGAGCAGCGACGCCAGGCGGTGCGCAGCCATTACTGGGAATGGCCGGGTATGGATGGCGGGCGCGGCGAAATCTGGTGCTACAGCGACCGTTTTTCCTACCGCCCCGGCGAGATGGTGGCGCTGCATGTCAGCTCGACGGCCGCCAGTTTCGGCATCGCGATCGTCCGCGACGGCGGTACGGAAACGACGATATTCGAAAGGACCGGGATCGCGGCGCGCTGGCAGGATACGCCTGATCAGTGTTCGGTCGAGGGCTGCGACTGGGAAGCATCGTTCGAATTTTGCATCGGCGACGACTGGCCGTCCGGCGCCTATCGCGTCACGCTTGAAGCCGACGCTCGCGACGGCAAGCCGATCCGCTACCACCATCTTTTCATCGTCGCGCCGCAGCCCGGCAAGAAGCTTGGTCGCGTGCTGCAGGTCGCGGCCACCGGCACCTGGCTCGCCTACAACACATGGGGCGGTTCCAACCATTACGAAGGCATCACCGGGCCAGGCCGCGACCAGTATGCACGAATAGTGTCGACGCAGCGGCCTTGGTGCCGCGGCTTCGTCGTGCTGCCCAGGGACGCGCCGCGCGTGCCGCTCGAAGTCGCCGTGCCGCCGAAAACCGTGCCGCGCTATCCGCATATGGAATGGGCGTTTGCCACCGGCCATTCGAAGAAATACGCCTCGTCCGGCTGGGCAAGCTATGACAGCCATTTCTTCCGCTTCGCCGAGCGTGCCGGCTACGCCGTCGATCTTGCCAGCCAGCACGATCTGCATTTTTCGCCCGACATTCTCGACGGCTACGCCTGCGTCGTCTTCGTCGGCCACGACGAATACTGGACCTGGGAGATGCGCGATGCGGTCGACACCTATGTCGAGCGCGGCGGCCATGCGGCGCGCTTCGCCGGCAATTTCATGTGGCAGACCAGGCTGGAGGACGAAGGCCGCCGGCAGGTCTGCTACAAATACCGCGCTCGCGCAGAGGACCCGGCCTATCGCGGCGGCGATATAAGGCGCGCCACCAATTCCTGGGAAGCGCCGGAAATCGGCCGGCCGGGTGCGGCGACCTTCGGCCTCAACGCGACAAGAGGCGTCTATGCGGGCTGGGGCGGCTGCGCGCCGCGCGGCGTACGCGGCTTTCCGGTCTACCGGCCTGAGCATTGGGCGTTTGCCGGCACCGGCATCTACTATGGCGACCTGCTCGGCGCCGACAGCCATGTCTATGGCTACGAGGTCGACGGGCTCGATTTCGAGATCCGCGGCGGCCTGCCCTACCCCACGCCCGACAGCGGCGCACCGGACGGCCTGCAGGTGCTCGCGGTCGGCATGGCTGCCCAGGTCGAGGAAAGCGCCGACATTCCGTTCGAGGACCAGTTCCTCGGCGACGAGGACGGTCGCTTCACCGCCGAAACGCTGTTCGGCGAGGCAAGCGACGCCAATCTCGACAAGGTCAGACGCGGCAACGGCATGATCGTCAATTTCCCGCGCGGCAAGGGCGAGGTGTTTCACGCAGGAAGCTGCGAATGGGTCGCCGGCCTGCTAAGGCAGGACGCGATGGTCGAGCGCGTCACCAGAAATGTCCTCGACCGCTATCTTGGAAAGCCATGACATGCTGAAGCCCCCTGTCCCGGAAGCCCGCGAAGCCTCGCATCTGTTTTATCTGTCCAGCCTGCGTCGGCCGCTGATCGACCGCGCCGAAGGCATCTACATGTGGACGCAGGATGGCCGCCGCTTCATCGACGGATCGAGCGGGCCGATGGTCGCCAATATCGGCCACTCCAACCGCAACGTGCTCGACGCGATGAAACGGCAGATGGACCGCGCCACCTTCGCCTACCGCCTGCATTTCGAGAACGAACCGGCCGAGGAGCTCGCGCGGCAACTGGCGGCCAAACTCCCCGAGGGCCTGGACCGCATCTTTTTCGTCTCGGGCGGCTCGGAGGCAACGGAATCCTGCGTCAAGCTGGCGCGGCAATGGGCGGTCGCCACCGGCCAGCCCAGCCGCTGGAAGGTGATCACGCGTTTTCCGTCCTATCATGGCGGCACGCTGGGTGCGCTCGCCGTCACCGGCGACGATGCGCTGGCCGAAACATTTGCGCCGATGATGCAAGTGATGCCGACCGTGCCGGCGCCCATCGCCTGGCGCGACCGCGACAATCTTTCGATGGAACAGCGCGGCATCCGCTATGCCGACACGCTGGAGGAGAAGATTCTCGCCGAGGGGCCGGACAGCGTGCTCGCCTTCATCATGGAGCCGGTCGGCGGCGCTGCCACGGCAGCACTGGTGGCGCCGGACAGCTACTATCCGCGCATCCGCGAGATCTGCGATCGCTACGGCATCCTGCTCATCCATGACGAGGTGATGAGCGGCGCCGGTCGCACCGGAAAATTCCTCGGCGGCGACCACTGGAACTGCAAGCCCGACATCGTTGCGCTGTCGAAGGGGCTGGGCTCGGGCTACGCGCCGCTCGGCGCGCTGGCGGCACCGATGCGGCTGGTGCAGCCATTGCTCGCATCGGGCGGCTTCCAGCATGGCCATACCTATGCCGGCAACCCGCTCGCCTGCGCCGCCGGGCTCGCCGTGCTCGGCGAGATGGACCGTCTCGGCCTGATCGCCAATGCGGCCGATATGGGCAAGCTTTTGATGGACGAGCTGAAGGGATTGGCGAAGCGGTTTCCGTTCATCGCCGACGTCCGCGGCAAGGGCCTGCTCACAGGTGCCGAAATGGTCGCCGACCCAGATACGCTGAGGCCGATCGAGCCGGCAAAGAAGGCCACCCAGCGGCTGCTCGACCTCGCCTATGAGCGCGGACTGATCATCTACGGACGCAAGGTCAAGGGCGGCGTCGACGGCGACAATTTCATGGTCGCGCCGCCGATGATCGTCACCGCCGCGCAGATCGGCGAGATCGTAGCCATCATCGGCGACTCGCTCGAAGTGCTGGCCGGTGAACTCGACCTGCCGGTCGAAGGCTGAGGGGCGAACCATGGCGCCGCGAAAAATCATTATCACCTGCGCCGTCACCGGGTCGGTGCACACACCATCGATGTCGCCGCATCTGCCGGTGACGCCGGACCAGATCGCCGCCGACGCGATCGCCGCCGCCGAAGCCGGTGCCTCGATCCTGCATCTTCACGCCCGCGACCCCAAGGATGGAAGGCCGACCGCCGACCCCGAGGTGTTCATGCAGTTCCTGCCGCGCATCAAGCAGGCGACCGACGCAGTGATCAACATCACCACCGGTGGCTCCTCGCTGATGACGCTCGACCAGCGGTTGGCCGCCCCGCTCAGGGCGGAGCCGGAAATGTGCTCGCTCAACATGGGCTCGATGAATTTCGCGCTGTTCCCCATGCTCGAGCGGCCGCGGGAGTGGCAGCACGAATGGGAGCCGAAGCTGCTCGAGGCGACCCGCGACACGATCTTCAAGAACACCTTTGCCGACATGGAGACGGTGCTTGAGAAGCTTGGGCGTGGTTGCGGCACGCGCTTTGAATTCGAGTGCTACGATGTCGGCCACCTCTACTCGCTGGCGCATTTCCGCGACCGCGGGCTGGTGTCGGGACCGCTGTTCATCCAGTTCGTGTTCGGCATCCTCGGTGGCATCGGCGCCGATCCCGAAAACCTGATCCACATGAAGCGCATCGCCGACAAACTGTTCGGCGACAGCTACCAGTTTTCGGTGCTGGCCGCCGGACGCCATCAGATGCCGATGATCTCGATTGCGGCGGCGATGGGCGGCAATGTCCGCGTCGGGCTGGAGGACAGCCTCTACGACGGGCGCCAACTGGCCAAGTCCAATGCCGACCAGGTCCGCCGTATCCGCAGCGTGCTCGACGGGCTGTCGCTGGACGTCGCGACGCCGGCCGAGGCGCGGCAGATGCTGGCGCTCAAGGGCGGCGACCGTGTGGCGTTCTGATGGTTGCGCTCCGGCACACCCCCCTCTGGCCTGCCGGCCATCTCCCCCTCAAGGGGAGAGATCGGCAGCTTCGATCTCGCTGCCCATCCTGCAACGTTGGTGAATCGCGAAACCCGGCGCGACATCCAATCTCCCCCCTTGAGGGGGAGATGTCCGGCAGGACAGAGGGGGGTGCCTGGGCGCCCTGCCTGCCGTGAGTACGCCATCCACAAACGTGCTTATCCGCCCCGGCCGGGTGGAGGACGTCGAAACCATCCACGCCGCACTCCTACGGCTCGGCGCGCATGTCGGCGCACATCAGGAGATCACCTCGACAGCTGCGGATCTCCGCACCTATGGCTTTGGCGAAAAGCCTGCCTTCTCGACCTTGATCGCCGAAGTCGGCGGCGAATTTGCCGGGCTTTGCCTGCATTTTCCGATCTTCTCGACATGGATGGGACGACCCGGCGTCTATGTGCAGGACCTCTACGTCGAGGACCGGTTTCGCGGCCGCAGGATCGGCGAGCGCCTGCTGCGCCGGGTGGCGGCGCAGTGCCGGAAGGCAGGCGGCGTCTATCTCAGGCTGTCCGTCGATACCGACAACGAGACCGCCAAGGCTTTTTACGAACGGTTGGGCATTGCCTGGTCGAGCTACGAGCAGGTGCAGAAGATCGTCGGCGACGCCTTTTTCGCCTTCGCCGATGCACCGGAGGAGCCAACATGAAAGCCTTCTATGCCGAAGAACAGAAGCGCCACGACCCGAAGGCGTTCCTCTCAAGCGGCGCGCCGCAGCCCAATCCGGAAAAGCCGGAACGGGTCGAGCGATTGCTAGCCGGCGCAAAGGCTGCCGGCTGCACGATCGAACGGCCGCGGGATCACGGGCTCGGCCCGATTGCGGCGGTGCATACGCCCGAATATCTCGATTTCCTCCAGCATATCTTCGCGCGCTGGCAGCGCATCGAGGGTGCCTCTGCCGAGGTCATTCCCAACATCCATCCGATCGCGCGGCACGGCTCCTATCCTGCCTCGGCAGTCGGCCAGGCCGGCTACCACATGGCCGACACCGCCTGCCCGATCTCCGGCGAGACGTGGCAGAGCGCACTGTGGAGCGCCTGGAGCGCGGTTGAAGCAGCCGAGGCGGTGATGTCGGGCGTGCCTTCAGCCTATGCGCTCTGCCGTCCGCCCGGCCATCACGCCTTTGCCGAGGTCGCCGGCGGCTTCTGCTTCATCAACAATTCGGCGGTCGCCGCACGGGTTCTGCGCAAGCAAGCGGCGCGGGTGGCGATCCTCGACGTCGACCTGCATCACGGCAATGGCACGCAGGGCATCTTCTATGCCCGGCCGGACGTGCTCACCGTGTCGCTGCATGCCGACCCGGTGCGCTTCTATCCGTTTTTCTGGGGCCATGCCGACGAGCGCGGCGAAGGCGCCGGCCTCGGCTACAATCTCAACCTGCCGCTGCCGCGCAAATCCGGCGACGCCGCATTCCTCGAAGCACTGGACGTGGCTTTCCAGCGTATCCGCGCCTTTGCGCCAGAAGCGCTGGTGGTGGCGCTCGGCCTCGACGCCTTCGAGGGCGATCCGTTCGGTGGGCTGTCGGTGAGCACGCCCGGTTTCTCGCGCATTGGCGAGGCCATCGCCGGTCTCGGCCTATCGACAGTCATCGTCCAGGAAGGCGGCTATCTCTGCGACGAGCTCGGCGACAATCTCACCGCCTTCCTCACCGGTTTTGGCGGCGCCCACAAGCGATGATCGGCCCGCGAGGCGCGCTCAGGATCGTTCCTGCCTCAGCATGGCGACAACGCGGTGCACACTCTCCAGCGTCTCGTCGATCTCGGCTGAAGTGTTGTAATGAGCGATGCCTATGCGCACGACGCCCTGGTCGGCCGGAATGCCGAGCTGGTGCACAATCTCCCAGGCGTAGTTGTGGCCGGACCATAGGAAGATGTTTTCCGCATTCATCTGCCGCACGATCGCCTCCGGCACGATGCCTTGGACGGTGAAGGACACCGTCGGCACGCGCTCATTGATCCGCTTCGGATCGGTGATGCCGTGGATGGTCAGGCCGGCAATATCCGACAGACCGTCGATCAGCCGTTGCGCCAGCGGGTTCTCGTAAGCGATCGACAATTCGAAGGCCTTGGTTATTTTCTGGCGGCGCGATGCTTGATCGCCGGCCGCCCCGCCCAGCTCGGCAAGATAATCGACCGCCGCCGACAGGCCGGCCATCAATTCAATTTGCGGCGTGCCGAGCTCGAAGCGCTCCGGCAAGGCATTGGACGAGCAACGGCATTTGTACGGCTTCAGCGCATCGACGACGTCCAGCCTGCCCCACAAAATTCCCATATGTGGGCCGAAGAACTTGTAGGCCGAGCAGATCAGGAAATCACAGCCGAGATTTTGGACGTCGATCAGGCCATGCGGGGCGAACTGCACGGCATCGACGTAGACCAACGCACCGGCCTGCCTGGCAGTGCGGGTCAACGCCTTCACCCGGTTGATCGACCCGGTGAGATTGCTGGCGTAGTTGAGCGCAACGAGCCGCGTCCTCTCGGAAAGCAACGCGGCAAGCGCCGCCTCCTCGATTTGCCAGCTCTGCTGGTCGAAAGGCAGCCAGCGCACGGCAAGGCCAAGGTCTTCAGCCAGTTGCAGCCAGGGCGAGACGTTGCCCTCATGGTCCATGCGGGTGAGGATGATCTCGTCGCCGGGCTTCATCGTACGGCCAAGCGTTCGCGACATGTGGTAGGTCAGCGTCGTCATGTTGGCGCCGATGATAATTTCCTGCTGACTTGCCGCGCCAAGGAAATCCGCCATCGCCAGATGGGCCTCGTCGACGATGTCTTGGGCCGCGATGGTGGTCTCGAAGAAGCCGCCGAGATTGGCATTGGTGGTCAGCAGGCAGCGTGACACCGCGTCCGCCACCGCCTGCGGCACCTGCGTGCCGGCAGGATTGTCGAGATAGATGCGCCTGCGGCCCTTGTCGGTCAGCGACAAGGCCGGAAATTTTGCGCGCACCGCGTCGATCCGGAAGTCCATGGCTGTTCCCCTCCCCTTATGATCATCGGACGATCACGTCTCGACGCCTCACGGGCACGGATTGCCGACGCGCTGGTGGATCGCATCGACGGCTTTCTGCATGTCCTCGGTCCAGACCACGTTGGCGGAAGAGAGCGCCATTTCGAGTTGCGAAATGGTGGTGGCACCGATGATGTTCGAGGTGACCAAGGGCCGGTTCGAGACATAGGCATTGGCAAACAGGGCCGGCTCCATGCCGAAGGTGCGCGCCAACCGGTTGTGTTCGAGCTGCACTTCGGCAGCATTCGGGGTCTCGTAGCGCTGGCCGCGGTTGAACAACTGCGAGCGCGAGCCCTGCGGCCGCGCGCCATGATCGTATTTGCCGGTCAAATAGCCTTGCGCCAGCGGCGAATAGGCAAGCAGCGACACCTGCTCGCGCTCGCAGACTTCGGCAAGGTTCACCTCGAAGGTGCGGTTGACGAAATTATAGGCGTTCTGCAACGAGACGACGCGCGGGCCGAGGCCCTTGTCGGCTTCGGCAATGAAACGCATGACGCCCCAGGAATTCTCGTTCGACAGGCCGAAGTGGCGGATCTTGCCGGCCTTCACCAGCTCGTCGAACACACCAAGCGTCTCGGCGATCGGCGTCTCGCCCTCCGGCACGCCGGCGGCATCGGAGCGTCGCGGCACGGCGCCGATGCGGTTCGGATTGGCGCCCCACGGTACGTCGCGTTCCGGCCAATGGATCTGGTAGAGATCGATGTAATCGGTGTTGAGCCTGGCGAGTGACTTATCAATAGCGTCGAAGATGTCGGCGCGCACCAGCTTCGACGGGCGGTCGCCGCGAAACCAGGTGTTGGCGGTGCGGCCAACCACTTTCGAGGCGATGATCACCTGGCCGCGATTGCGCTTCTCCTTCATCCAGTTGCCGATGATTGTCTCGGTGCGGCCCTGCGTCTCGGCCTTGGGCGGGATCGGATAGAGTTCGGCGGTGTCGATGAAATTGACGCCGCGCGCAAACGCCAAATCCATCTGAGCGTGACCGTCCGCCTCGGTGTTCTGCTGGCCCCAGGTCATCGAGCCGAGGCAGATCTGCGACACGAAAAGATCGGTCTGGCCGAGGCGGCGTTTGTGCATGGAGGTTCTCCGGCGGGAATTTTGCGCGGCTGCGCGAGGAGGAAGCAATAGCATACAGGAAAGCGCCGGCCGCTTCCAAGCTCGCCGCCGGCAGGCCAGGCGACTTTCCCAGGATGCCGGCGAACGGGGTTTATCCCCACGGCCAATAAAAAGCCGGACTGCATGTGCATGCAGTCCGGAAGTTCGCCAGGAATGGCGAGGAAAAACCGGCCAAATGCCGGCACTGACGCATACGGTCGAAGTGCCGCAGAAGTTTCGCCGGACCAGCCGAATTATGTCAAAAAAGATCGGGGCAGCATGGCTGCCATGCGAATGCTGCACTGCACAATCGTCATGATCGCCTATATTGAAGGCCGTGGAGGTTTCAATAGAGGGGCTTGAATCATGGGATTCTTCACTGAAATGTTCGCCCGTCCGCGTCCGCGGGAACAGCTGCGCTATCGCGCGGCACTGGCGCTACTCCATTCGATGAGCAATGCCGATCGCGCCGATATCGGCGTCAAGCCGGCCGATTTCCCACGCATCGCCCGGGAAATGTCCTTGCGCTAAACAGTGCACCGCGAGATATCCCGGCGCGGCCGGGATATCTCCTGAGCGAATCTCAACGCAATCCGAGGAAGATCGACTTGCCCAATGGCACGCCGTTGTGGCGCAGGATGTCATAGGCAGTGGTCAGGTGGAAATAGAAATTGGGCATGGCGGCATGCAACAGATACTGCATTCCTGGCATCGAAACCTCGCGTCCCGCAAGCCTCAGTTCGACCATCCTGTCATCTGAACCATCGAATTCGGCCGCCGAAAATGTCGCGAGATGAGCCAATGTCTTGCTAAGGCGGGCCTGCAGATCGGCGAAGCTCGCCTCATTGTCCTCGTATTTTGGCACCTCACGCCCGGCCAGCCGCGACGGCGCGCCCTTGGCGTGATCGGTGGCAATCTGTACCTGCCTGGTCAGGGCGAACATGTCCGGCGCCAGCCTCGCCGTGAGATACACCTGCGGATCGATCTTCCGGTCAGCCGCATTTTGCTCGGCAATGCTCAGGACGTTGGCCAGTGCCTTCAGCCTCGCCGAAAATACCGGCACGGATGCTTCATACATTGATATGGTCACAAGAAATCTCCACGCGGCCCGACTGCCGACGGCGAGAGGTAGCGCTTTCGCACGCGATTGTTCAAGCGTCACCACGTCGCCGCAATCGATATGATAGGATTTTTCATCGAGTGGAGGTTCCCGATGAGACGCGCCCTTTTCGCAACGGCCGCTTTTATCTCGCTTGCCGGCCAATCGGCGCTCGCCGCAGACGCGCCTTATATCGACGACAGGTCGAATGCCGAAGCGGTCATCCGGTCGCTTTATAGTGCCATCAGCCGGCACGAATTCGCGCGCGCCTGGGACTATTTCGGCGACGCCAAGCCGGCCAAGGATTTCAACTCCTTCGTCAAAGGCTATGACGGCACCGACACGGTCGACGTAAAAACCGGTGGTGTGTCCGAAGACGGTGCTGCCGGCAGTATCTATTACAGCGTTCCGGTCGCCATTCGGGCGACGGCCAAGGACGGCAGCCAAAATGTCTTTGCCGGCTGCTATACGCTGCGACAGATCAACGCCTCGATCCAGGAACCGCCATTTCGCCCGATCTTCATCGACAAGGGTGCGCTGAAATCGTCAAGGGCCGATTTCGAAGATGCCGTGCCGGCAAGCTGCGGCGAAGGACAGCCGCCGCCGAAGAAGGACGCGGCGCTTGAGCAGGCCAAAAAGGCGTTTGGCGCCACCTATGGCGACCAATGTGACAAGGAGTTTCTAAGCACCGAGCCGGACATTTTCTCGATCCAGTTTAAAGACAAGGATGCGGCTGCCAGTGATCCCGAAAGGGAAACGCGGCTTTTCCACTTCTCCTGCTCGGCCGCGGCCTATAACGAAAGCTCTATTTATTACATGAGCGACGACGTGCTCGGCGTCAGGCAATTGCAGTTCGCCGAACCCGAAATGGACATTCGCTACGAAAACAACGACAGCGAAGGCAAACTGCTGGGCATGACCATAGTTGGCTTCCAGACCTCCGGCTGGGCAACCAATTCCGATTACGACGAAGAGACCAAGACGATCGCTACGTTCAACAAATGGCGTGGCATCGGCGATGCCTCTTCATCGGGGACATATCTGTTTCGCAACGGCGATTTTTCCCTGGTCCAGTACGACGTCGACGCGTCTTACGACGGCGAGGAAAATCCGCAGACGGTCGTCGACTACAACACCGCGCCCTAGGGGGCCTTCGATAACATCCAGTTGAGTGTACCCCGCCAGTCGGTCATGCGGATTGGCGTGCCATGCGTGCCAGTTTCAAAACGGACGAAGCGGGTCGGATAGGTTCTCGATTTGGCTAGGATCGATCGGAAGAAGCCTTCCTGTTTCTCGATTGGAAACACCGGGTCCTTGCTACCCTGGCCGAAGAAGACCGGCACACGACGCTTGAATGCGGGGCTTGAGAAGAAACTCTCATCCCACAGCGAGCCGAGCAGCAGCAGCCCGTCGATGCGCCCGCCGGTGTCCTTGCGATCGGCCAGCTTCCAGCATAACGAACCGCCCATCGAGCCACAGGCGACGAAGATTTTTGCGCCCGGCGACTGCTCGGCATAGTGGGCGATCAACGCAGCGATCTGGGCGGCACCGGTGTCGCCGAAGTCGGAAAAATCCGGCGACAGATAGAGGCCGCCATTGCCGGCCATCAGGTTCTTGATGCGGTTGAAATTGCCGCCGAAGGTGATGTCGTCGGTGCCCTGCTTACGGCTGCCGCCCTGCCCGTGCAGGTAAAGCACGATGATGCTGGCGCCCCCGACTTTGCCGACGGCAATGTGGCGGACATCTCCGGCGTCGGTCTTCAGCAACAGATCCTGCTGCACCTTGCGCACGCCGGTATCGGTGTATTGCGCGTGCACACGACGCTCAGGCACTTCGTCACGGGCGTTGATGTCGCGCAACTCACGATAGTCGATGACCGTATAGGCGCCGTTGTTTTCGGATGAGAGCGTCGCCGGATAGGCGAACAGATCATCCTTGAAGGGTTTGAGTTCGAGAGCGTTGGCGTAGGCGGCACAAGAGAGCGACAAAAGAATCGCGATCAGCAGGGCCGGGAGGCCAGAGGGGGGCAAGCGGAACCGGAAGCAAGAACGAAAGGCCATCCCGCAGCCATGCGTTTTTCGGCTTCGGTTTGTCAATCCTGCAGCACGCCGCCGGCGCTTTCCAGCGCCTCGCGCGTGTCGACATCGACGGCCGCCCCTTCGCCGATCTCGACATCGATGACGTCGAGCCCTTCGGCCTCGACCAGATGACGGGCACCGGTATCGCCTTCGAGGTGAGCGATGGCGGCGAACAGCGAGCGCGGCAGCAGCACCGGGTTGCCGCGCCGGCCATTATGAGAGGCGCGCACCACCGATCGCCCTTCGGACTTGCGGAACGCCTCGATCAGCCTGTCGAGGTCGGCCGAGGCGACGCCCGGCATATCGCCGAGGACGATCAGGGCGCCGGCGGCGTCGCCAGAAACCTTGGCGATGCCTGCCTTCAGCGACGAAGACAGACCCTCGGCGAAATCCGGATTGTCGGCGAAGGTCACATCCATGCCCGACAGTGCGCTGCGCACGCGCTCGCGCTCGTGGCCGGTGACGACGATGGTGGCCGCGGCTTTCGAACCGACCGCGCGTTCGGCGGTGCGGCGGACCAGGGGCTTGCCGTCGAACAGCGCCAAAAGCTTGTTCGGCCCGCTCATGCGGCTGGAGCGGCCGGCCGCCAGAAGCACCGTCTCGACCCTTGGTTCTGCTTTGGCCGGCAGCGGCTCGCGCGGCTGCGGCCGCGTCGGAATTTCCATCAGCAGCCCGCCAACGCCCATGCCGGCAATATCCCTGGCGGTCACGTCGAGACCAGCAATCAGCCGGTCGAGCACCCAGTCGAAGCCGTTCTCCTTGGGGCTACGGGCGCAACCGGGCGCACCGATGATGCGCTTGCCGCCTAGATTGCCGAGCACCAGCAGATTGCCAGGATCGACCGGCATGCCGGCGCGAATGACGGTGCCGCTTGCCCTTTCGATGGCGGCGGGCACGACGTCGCCGAAATCGGCCATCGCCGAGGCGCCGAAGATCACCACCATATCGTTGTCGCGGATCAGCGAGGCGGCAGCCTCGGCGACGGGGCTGACCTCATGCGGGGTTCGACGCTCCGTCGTCAGCCGGCTGCCCGAACGCGCCAGGCGCGCTTCGGTGACGCGCAGCGTCTTGTCGAGCACGCTCGGCTTGATGCCGGGCAGCACCGTCTGGATGACGCCGACGCGCACCGGCTGATAGGCGTTGACCGCAAAAATCTCGCCCTCGGCGCAGATCCTTGCCACCGCATCGACCAAAGCGAAGGCGACCGCAAACGGAATGATTTTCACCGTCGCAACCATCTGACCTTTTTCGACCGGCGCATGCTGCGCCAGCGTGGCGATGGTAATCGTCGGATCGACGGCATTGATGGCGTCGATCATCGCCGCGTCGACGGTGAATATGCCGGCAGCCTGCGCGTGGAGGTTGACCCTGCCGGTCGCAGCGCGCTTCGCCTCGATGTTGCGATGGATCATATATGCGGCGAGCTTTTCGGCCGCGGCATCCTCGCTGAGATCATCGGGCGCCAACACCGCCGCGACGACCTCGGAAATCCCGGAGGCCTTCAACAGGGACACATCCTCGGCGCTTAGCCTGTGCGCCTTGCGGAAGCGGCGCTCTCCGGCTGTGGTGGCGTGCGCCAGCACTGCCCCTTCGGCCGCATCGATCGGAACGGGACCAAATTTCACGCGACCGCGCCTTTGGATTCGAGGCCGCGAGAGCGAAAGGCGTGGATCGCTTGCGCCAACACCGCGACGGCGATCTCGGCCGGGCTGGCAGCCCCAATGTCGAGGCCGATCGGTGCATGAATGCGGGCGATCTGGTCGGCGGTCGCGCCCAAGGCCAGCAAGCGTTCGACGCGTTTCGCATGGGTCTTGCGACTGCCAAGCGCCCCGACATAGAAGCAGTTGGCGTCGAGCGCCGCCTTCAGCGCGAAATCGTCGATCTTCGGATCATGAGTGAGGGCAGCCAGCGCGGTATAGCCGTCGAGCGGCTGACGCTTCAGGACATCCTCCGGCCATTCGGCATGCAGCGCGATGTCGGGAAAGCGGTCGGACGTGGCAAACGCCGTGCGCGGATCGATGATCTCGACGGGATAGCCGGCGATCCTGGCCATCGGTGCAAGCGCCTGGCTGATGTGGACGGCGCCGATCACCACCAGGCGTGGCTGCGGCAGATGTGCGTTGAGGAAGAAGGCCCGTCCCTCAGCTTCGACCGACCCGGAATTGCCGGTGCGGAATGCCTTGGCGATGGCTGCCCCGAGTTCGCCGGCAACCTGGTCGCCCTCGCGCACGATACGGTCCCGGCCGTCACCAAGATCGGTTACCAAAATCGCCGCGCGGCGGGCACGACGTTCGGCGTTGAGTGTCTTCAGCGCGTAAGGATCCATCGACAATCAGCCCAATCTTTCGACATAGACCTTGATGCGGCCGCCACAGGACAGGCCGACCTGCCACGCAGTCTCATCGGCGACCCCGAACTCCAGCATCTTCGCCTTGCCGCTATCGATGACGTCGATTGCTTCGGTCACCACTGCGCCTTCGACGCAGCCGCCCGAAACGGAGCCATGGAAATTGCCTTCGGTGTCGATGACCAGATGGCTACCGACCGGCCGCGGTGCCGAACCCCAGGTTTCGACCACGGTGGCAATGGCGACGTCCTTGCCGTCCTTCATCCAGCCCTCCGCGATGATCAGCGGGTCGCGGGCTTCATCGAGATAGACACTGTGTTCCATGATTTTCTCCCTGGGAGACATGTGGTTATGCGACGCGCTTCGCGCCAGCCTGGATCCACCGGCGCGGGTCGACCGAACGCACCGAATTCTTGTCCAGCGACGCACAGAGATCGGCGAGCGCGTCGAGATTGTGCACCGAACGGAATTCGTCGACATGCGGCAGCATCGCCCTGACGCCGCGGGCGCGCGCCTCGAAGCCGTCGAAGCGCAGCAGCGGGTTCAGCCAGATCAGCCGCCGGCAGGATTTATGCAGCCGTTCCATTTCCTCCGACAGGCCGGCGACCTCGTCGCGCTCCAGCCCATCGGTGATCAGCAGTACCACCGCGCCTTGCCCCAGCACGCGGCGCGACCAAAAACGGTTGAATTCTGCCAGCGTATCGCCGATGCGCGTGCCGCCCGACCAGTCCTTTACCGCGGCAGAACAGTCGGCGAGTGCGGCATCGGGATCGCGATGCCGCATCTGACGGGTCAGATTGGTAAGCCTGGTGCCGAAGACGAAGGCGTGCACGCGCCGGCGCTTTTCCGTCAGCGCATGCAGGAAATGCAGGAAGATCCGCGTGTACTGGCTCATAGAACCGGAAATGTCGGCAAGCACCACCAGCGGCGGATGGACTTCGCGGGGCGAGCGGAATTTAGGCAGGATCAACTCGCCGCCGGTGCGCGCAGCCGAGCGCATCATGGCGCGCGGATCGATACGGCGGCCATGCGCATCGGCTTTGAAACGCCGCGTCCGAACCATGTCGAAGGGCAGCCGCAACTGGGCGATCGCTATCTTGGCGTCGGCCATCTCGGCGGCGTTCATCTGGGCAAAATCCTTGCCTCTCAGCACCTCGTTGCCGGAGAAGGTGAAGCGCGCGTCGACCTCGATCTCGGGAACTTCCTGCGCCGGCTGGTTCTTCTGGTGACCCTCGAACATCGCCTGGCTGACGCGGTTCTCGGCCGCGCGGGGTTTTTGCTTCCCTTTGTTGTCGGGAGCGATCGGCGAAAAGATCGCCAGCATCTTTTCGATCAGCTCGTGCGACTTCCAGAACAGCCGGAAGGTCTCGTCGAAGGTGGCGTGATCTTCGTGCCTCGAGACCAGCACGGCGTGCAGCGTCCAGTAGAAATCGTCACGCGAGCCGATGCCGGCAGCGAGCACTGCCTCGATGGCGTCTTTGACCGAGGCCGGTCCGACACGCATACCGGCCTTGCGCAAGGTGCGGGAGAAATAGACGACGTTGTCGGCGATCCGCCCGTCCGCCGTTGCCTCTTTGGGTTCCGCACGCGGCATCGCCCTACTCCGCCGCCGACAGCTCGGCCTTGACCTCGTTGAGGATGCGCCGGCCTTCGCCCTCACCGATGCGGGCAATATCGTCCTGGTATTTCAGCAGCACGCCAATCGTGTCGGAAACCGTCTCAGGGTCCAACGCCACCTTGTCGAGTTCGGTCAGCGCGCCGGCCCAGTCAATGGTCTCGGCGACGCCGGGCACCTTGAACAGCTCGATCTGACGCAGCTTCTGGATGAATGAAACGACCTCGGCCGAAAGCCGGCTGTTGGCCTGCGGCACCTTTCGGCGGACGATCTCAAGCTCGTGCTCGGCATTGGGATAATCGACCCAGTGATAAAGGCAGCGCCGCTTCAGCGCGTCGTGGATTTCGCGCGTGCGGTTGGTGGTGATGATGACGATCGGCGGCTCCTCCGCCTTGATGGTGCCGAGTTCGGGCACCGTCACCTGGAAATCGGAAAGGATTTCGAGCAGGAATGCCTCGAAGGCCTCGTCGGTGCGGTCGAGTTCGTCGATCAGGAACACCGGTGCGGCGCCCGCCTTGCCAGTCAGCGCATCGAGCACCGGGCGGCGGATCAGATACTTTTCGGAAAAGACGTTGCGTTCCATGTCGGAGCGGTCGACCTTGCCGGCCGCCTCCTCCATGCGGATTTCGATCATCTGCGCGGCGTAGTTCCACTCGTAGACGGCAGACGAGACATCGAGCCCTTCATAGCATTGCAGGCGGATCAGCCTACGGCCAAGGGCCTCGGCCAGCACCTTGGCGATCTCGGTCTTGCCGACGCCGGCCTCACCCTCAAGGAACAGCGGACGCTTCATGCGCAGCGACAAAAACAGCACAGTCGCCAGCGACCGGTCCGCCACATAATCCGCACCGGTCAACAGATCGAGCGTCTCGTCGATGGTCCGCGGCACGGGGCGCGATTTCAGCTCGGTCATTTGATCTCCATGGACGCGGCCATCAAAGCCTCTACAGAGCGTGGTAGCTGCGATCGTGATAGATCAGCGGCCGCAAATTATCGCCGGTGCGCAGGCCTGTCACCTTGCCAAAAAGCACACGATGAGTGGCCAAATCCTTGGTGTCGATCAGCTCGCAGTCGAAGACGGCAAGCGCGCCCTTCAACGTCGGCGCACCGGTCGAGATGACGTCCCATTCGGCCAATGCGAAACGCTCCTCGACCGGCAGGCCGGTGATGCCGGAAAAGCCGATCGATAGCGGCTCCTGATCCGAAGCCAGCGTGTTCAGGGCAAATTTGCCGTTTTTCACAAACGGCTCGTTCTTGGGATTTTCACGATTGAGGCAGACCAGGATGGTCGGCGGCGTGTCCGACACCGAGCAGGCCGCGATCACCGTCGCGCCACGCTTGCCCGCCGGGCCATCAGTGGTGACCACATGCACATGGCCGGCAAAATGGGCCATAGCGTCGCGGTAGGCCTGCGGCCCGATTTCATTCTTCTTCAGCACCGATGATTTTCCGTTAGTCAGAACCAGCCGTTATATATGACCGCATATTGCATGCCACAAGCGAAGTGCTTGAGCTATATCCCGAATTCGCGTGTTGCGCCAAAGCTGGCCAGCCTTTAGGTCTTGACGGCATTGGCGCCGGCAAAACACGCGACCGGCGCGGAGGAATTCTTCGCTCGCATGCGACCTTGGACAACCACGATAGCGGTGCTGGCCTGGCTCTCGCTCGCCGGTAGTGCGAGTGCCGAGACGCTGCTGATCGGTGTCGCGGCGCCTTTGTCGGGGCCGTCGGCGATCCTCGGCAAGCAGATCGAGGCAGGCGCGACAATGGCGGCTGAAGCGAGTGATACCGAGATCAGGACGATCGATGACGCCTGCACGGCCGCTGGCGGCGTTGCCGCCGCGCGGGAATTCGCCGCGGCCAAGGTCAAGGTCGTCATCGGTTTTCTGTGCACCGACGCAATCGAGGCGGCTCTGCCGATCCTCAAGGATGCCGACATCCCGGTGATCACCGTCGGCGTGCGCACGGAAAGCCTGACCGACCGGCGCGCCAAGACGGGATGGCCGATCTATCGTCTCGGGCCGCGCGGCGACGACGAGCGCAATGCCGTCGCCGCCACCCTCACCCGCCTATGGCAGAACGAGCTGTTCGCTATCGTCGACGATGGCACGATCTATGGCCGCGAAATGGCCGAGACGTTTCGGTCTGCCGCCGAGCAGGCGGCATTGAAGCCAGTGTTCGTCGACACGTTCCGGCCGCAGCTCGACAACCAGATCGGCCTGATCGGCCGACTGAAGAAAGCCGGCGCAACGCATGTCTTTGCCGGTGGTGACGGCGATGATGTCGCCATTATGGGCCGCGACGCCGGCCAGCTCGATACCGGCATGGTGTTTGCCGGCGGTGAAGCGCTGCGCGCGCCGCTCGGCGACGTGCCTTACGCCGTCGGCACGCTAATGATCGCGCCGCCCGAATGGGTTGACGTCGCCGACCCCAAGGTGCTGCAAAGCTTTGTCGCACAAAACATCGTGCCGGATGGTTATACGCTTCCCGCCTATGCCGCGGTCGAGATCGCCCGCGAGGCCTTTGCGGCTTCCGAAACCTCCGGCAAAAGCCTGGCTGACCTGCTTACTGGACATGACTTCACTACGGCGATCGGGCCGATCCGCTTTGACGAGAAAGGCGACCTGACGCAAAATCCTTATCGCGCCTACCGTTTCGACGGCGGCCGTTTCGTGCGGGCGGAGAGCCAATAATGTTCCATACCGGTCCGCGCAATCTCATCACCGACGTTGCCGGCTTGCGGGTTGGCAATGCGGCGAATGCCAAGCTGAAATCCGGTGTGACCACTGTCATCTGCGACGAACCGGCCGTGGCCGGCGTGCAAATCCTGGGCGGTGCGCCGGGCACCCGCGAAACCGACCTGCTCGAGCCGCACAATTCAATCCATGCCATCCACGCCGTGGTGCTTTCGGGCGGTTCGGCCTTTGGCCTCGACGCCGCGTCGGGGGTACAGGCGGCATTGCGCGAAAGAGGCATCGGCGTCGAGGTCGGCGGCTTTCGCGTGCCGATCGTGCCGGCGGCGATCCTGTTCGACCTGCGCAATGGCGGCGACAAGGATTGGGGCCGGTATCCGCCTTACCGCGACCTCGGCTACGAAGCCGCGCAAGCCGCCGCGATAGACTTTGCGCTCGGCACCGCCGGCGCGGGTGCCGGCGCGCTGAGCTCCGGTCTGAAGGGCGGGCTCGGCTCGGCCTCGACAATGCTGGACAGCGGCGTCACCATCGGCGCGCTCGCCGCCGTCAACCCGACCGGCTCGGTGACGGTCGCCGGGACCCGCCATTTCTGGGCGGCACCGTTCGAGATCGGCGACGAGTTCGGCGGCTTAGGCTATCCCCACCCGATGCCTGACGGTGCCAGAAAGATCCTGCTGAAGTTCCGTGACAAGCATGCCGCAGAGCAGGCGGAAACCGGCGCCAACACGACCATCGCCGTGATCGCCACTGATGCGGTCCTCACCAAGGCCGCCGCCAAACGCCTGGCGATATCAGCGCATGACGGCTTTGTCCGTGCCATTTGGCCGACGCACACGCCCGCCGACGGCGATCTGGTCTTCGCGCTGGCAACGGGCAAGAGCGGCATCGAGCTCGGGCCCAACGATGCAATCGATCTCTACGCAGCTGCCGGCGCGACGATGGCGCGCGCCATCAGCCGCGGCGTCTTTGCCGCGACGCCGGCCGAGGGCGATCTCTTCCCGGTCTGGTCGTCGCGCTGAACGCGCCGACGCTCATTCGGTGAGCAGTAGTCAGACTGGACTATGATCAGGTGGGGTCGGATTTTTCTTCCTCGAACGTGACCGCAACATCCGAGTTTGCCGACAGGCGCACCTTCTGGCCCTCGACCTCGGCGACGAGGCTGAGAGGAATGAAGTGGTGATGGCCCCTGTGAGCGCCCTCGCCGCTGTCGCGCTTGGTCAGCTTGATGCGATCCCCGTCGACCTTGTCGACGGTCCCGACATGGACGCCGTCGGCGCCGATCACTTCCATACGTTCGCGGATCTTGGCTGCATCGGTCATGGGGGTCTCCCTTAGGGCGCCGCGCGTCCTTTGGACGCGCAAAGGATGCTCTAAACATTTTGAATCAATGCATCGTGCCCTTCCGAAAATCGATTCTGATTTTCGGAAGGCACGATGCGATGAAGCTGCCGACAATAACAAACGACAGCCGGATTGGATGCATCGACTTCGTGTTTCAGTTAGCACGATCTTTTGACAGCATCGTGATAGGGAATTTAACGACGTCGACTGCCTGAACGGAAAGCCCCATGCGAAATCTTGCCCTGTTTGCCGTCTGCCTGTTCGCCCAGCTTGCAACTTCGGTCGCTGCCTACGCAGGCGATGTCGCCGAGCTTGAGATCCTCGGCTTCAGCCGTGACGGCGGCATCTTCGCCTTCGAAGAATATGGCGTCCAGGACGGATCGGGATTCCCGTATGCCAACCGCTATTACATCGACACGGCCGACGACAGTTTTCTCAAGGGATCGCCGATCCGTATCCGGCTCGACCACGAGAATGCCATGGTGGACGCAGCGCGGCTGCAGGCCCGGCAAAAGGGCGAAGCGATCGTCAGTCAGGCGGAACTCACGGCAAATCGCGGCATCACCGCCGGCTTCAACCCGGTGACCGAGCTTTCTGCCGATCCCTTCCGCATGGTGGTCAGTCCGCGCCCGATCTTTTCGCCGGTCGACGATCCGCTCGAGTTCCGGCTCGACCAGATCGGCATGAACGACACCGAACGCTGCCAGAGCCAGGGCGAGATCAACGGCTTTCGCCTGCTGCGCATCGAGGCGAAGGACGGCGGCCAGACGAGGATTATTCACGAGGACAAATCAATCCCGCAAAGCCGCGGCTGTCCGAATGGGCACCAGATCGGCGCGGTCCAGACATTTTCACTGGATAGCCTCAGCGCCTATGCCGTGCTGATCGCGGTGCGCCAATACGGCTTCGAAGGGCCGGACTATCGCTGGATCGCGGTAACCGGTCGCCTGTGACGTTCCCCGCCATGCGCTATCGCGCTCTGCGCCGTCTCCGCCGCTCCTTGCCGCCGCTGCGCACCGCTTTTGTCGGTGCCTTGTTGTGGGCCATGGCGATGGGCGCCAGCGCGCTGCTCAATCTGCAGCTGTACGATTGGGAGACCCCGGCGAAGGTCCGCTTCGTCTCGCTGCTTTATGCTGCCGGCGGCGCGCTGGCCTTCCCGGTTGGGCTGTTTCTGGCGCGACTCGTCTCCCTCGGACGCAACTGGGAGATCGCCCTCGCTGCCGCCTTCGTCTGCCTTCTCACCGTGACTATCGCCTTCACCGGCGGCCTCTTTGGGCTGCAATACCGCTCCTACTATGTCCAATGGCATGCGCCCGCGCTCACCATCACCTGGGTTTTCCAGTTCGTGTTCACGATGTTGACGGCGCTCTACCAGTTCGTCGTCCTCGGCATCCGGCTGTATTTTCCGCTCGGTTTCATTGCGCTGGCTGTCGCCAGTGTCTGGTTTGCGCGCCAGCAACGTTGAGCATTTTGCTTGCCTCTGTTAGGACGCGGGCAAATGCTCTTGCAAGTCAGGACCGACTGATGATCCCTCGCTACTCCCGGCCGGAAATGGTGGCCATCTGGTCGCCCGAAACCCGGTTCCGCATCTGGTTCGAGATCGAGGCCTACGCCTGCGACGCATTGGCCGAGCTCGGCGTCATCCCGAAGGAGGCCGCCAAGACCATTTGGGAGAAAGGCGGGGCGGCGAAATTCGATGTCGAAGCCATCGACGAGATCGAACGCGTCACCAAGCACGACGTCATCGCCTTTCTCACCCATCTTGCCGAATTCGTCGGGCCGGATGCCCGCTTCATCCATCAGGGCATGACATCCTCCGACGTTCTCGACACCTGTTTTGCCGTGCAGCTCACCCGGGCCAGCGACATCCTCCTGGCCGACATTGACGGGCTGCTTGCGGCGCTCAAGCGCCGCGCCTTCGAGCACAAGGATACGATTACCATCGGCCGCAGCCACGGCATCCATGCCGAGCCGACCACTTTCGGCGTCAAGCTGGCGCAGGCCTATGCCGAATTCTCGCGCTGCCGCGAGAGGCTGGTGCACGCACGCGAGGACATCGCCACCTGCGCCATCTCGGGTGCGGTCGGCACCTTCGCCAATATCGACCCCTATGTCGAAGAGTACGTGGCCAAGAAACTTGGGCTGAAGCCCGAGCCGGTGTCGACGCAGGTGATCCCGCGCGACCGCCATGCGATGTTCTTCGCCACGCTCGGCGTCATCGCCTCGTCGATCGAGCGGCTGGCGATCGAGATGCGCCATCTGCAGCGCACCGAGGTACTGGAGGCGGAGGAGTATTTTTCGCCCGGACAAAAGGGCTCGTCGGCGATGCCGCACAAGCGCAACCCGGTGCTGACCGAGAACCTCACCGGCCTTGCTCGCATGGTGCGCTCCTTCGCGCTGCCGGCAATGGAGAATGTGGCGCTGTGGCACGAGCGCGACATCTCGCACTCGTCGGTCGAGCGCATGATCGGGCCCGACGCGACGGTGACGCTCGATTTCGCGCTGTCACGGCTGACCAGCGTCATCGACAAACTGCTGGTCTACCCCGACAACATGCTGAAGAACATGAACAAGTTCCGCGGCCTCGTGCATTCGCAGCGCGTGCTGCTGGCGCTGACGCAAGCCGGCATTTCGCGTGAGGAAGCCTACCGGCTGGTGCAGCGCAATGCCATGAAGGTGTGGGAGCAAGGCGCTGATTTCCTTGAGGAACTTTTGGCCGACAAGGACGTTGTTGCAGCCCTGCCTGAGGCCGAGATCCGCGAGAAATTCGACTTGGGCTATCATACCAAGCATGTCGACACGATCTTCAGCCGAGTGTTCGGAGAAGCCTGATGATTTCGGCGGCCGGAGATTTCGATTTTCTTGCCCTGCCCGGCCGCGGCAATTCCGGACCGGATCATTGGATGTCGCATTGGTGCAGGGTGCTCCCCAATTCGAGCCGCGTGCTGCAGGCAGAGTGGGACCGGCCGAAGCCTGAAGACTGGATCGGCCAGGTGGATGCTGCGGTGGCCGCCGCACCGCGCCGCATCGTGCTGCTTGCACATTCGCTGGCAGTGGCGACGGCGGTGAAGTGGGCTTCCGGGGCCAGTCAAAGCCAGCTCGACAAGGTCGCGGCGGCGTTCCTGGTCGCCGCGACCAATGTCGAGGATACCGATCCCTCATTCGACGCGGTGCGCCCGTTCGCGCCGATGCCGCTGAAGCGCCTGCCCTTCCCGGCATTGGTGGTGGCGAGCCGCAGCGACCCGCGCGTCACCTTCGACAAGGCGACCGCTTTTGCCGCAGCCTGGGGCGCGGATATCGCCGATGCCGGCGATCTCGGCCATATGGGAAACGAGGCCCGCCTGGGCGTATGGCCAGCGGGCCTGCTGATGCTAGGACGCTTACTCGAGAAGGCTAACCTCTAGCCTACGCCTTACCGGGAACCGTCCTTATCACTGTGCCCCACGGATCCTCGCGGGTAGTGTCGCTCGCGGCATTGTCCGAACGCATCTCGACCCAGGCCAGGCCGGAGCGGGAGGGATCTCGGCGACCGGCACCCGGGCTCTGCCACGCATTTGCGCCAATGTGGTGATGATAGCCGCCGGACGACAGGAACACCGCCGCGCCACCATATTTTGCCACCGTGTCGAAACCGAACTCCTGGTGCCACCATGCTTCGGCTTCTTCCGGCCTGCCGACCCGCAAATGGACGTGGCCGATAATGCTGTTTTCCGGCGCGCCCTGCCAGCCGGTGTCGCCGGCCGGCACTTCGGCAACCACCGAAGGGATGTTCAGCCGCTCCGTCGCCATCGCGATCTTGTCGCCGTTCCATTTCCAGTCCTGCGGACGGCGGTCGGCATAGATCTCGATGCCGTTGCCTTCCGGGTCGGTCAGATAAAGCGCCTCGCTGACCAGATGATCGGACGCGCCCTCGATGCCAATCTTGCCGGCGATGGCGTGATTGATCCAGCGGCCGAGATCGGCCCGACTGGGTAGTAGGAAGGCGGTGTGGAAAAGACCGGCGCTGCGCGGGTCATCCGGTTTCGCAGCCGGATCCGCTTCGATGTCGAGCAAAGGACGATTGACTGCGCCGAGCGTGATCGTGCCGCCGGAGCGGCTCAGTTCCTGCAAACCGACGACTTTGCGATAGTAGGCAGCGAGATTTTCTGCATGGCGCGCCCGCAAGCCGACGCGGGCAACGCTGACCGGGGTCGTCGCGGCAAAAGGCAGTTCGCTCATCAAAGTGCTCCGTTCAGGCGGCGCTCGACAAGCTTCCAACAGAGGAACCCGGCGCCATCAATCATTCTACGCCGTGTCCGTGCCAAAATCTCGGAACAGCCATTCTTTCCTGGCGACAGATCGTCGATCGCGATCGTTCACACAAGAGCGCAAGAAGCGAACATGGTGTTCACAATAGCGAGCAGAACCGGGCTCGTGAGAGGCCGTTTGCGTGTCGCTGTTGAGTTTATACCCGGTTGCACCCGACAGCGCCTCTCGCTACATGCGCGCCATGAAAGTCAGGGAAGCAGATATTCTCATCGTGCCGGGCTACACCAATTCCGGCCCCGATCATTGGCAGAGCCGCTGGCAGTCGAAACTATCGACAGCGCGCCGCGTCGAACAGGCGGAATGGTCGAAGCCGGTGCGCGAGGATTGGACGGCCGGTGTCGCCAAGGCGGTTAACGAGGCCGAGCGGCCGGTCGTCATCGTCGCCCATTCGCTTGGCGTCGCCGCGGTCATCCAGGCCTTGTCTCGGTTCGAGCGGCCGGTCGCCGGCGCTTTTTTCGTGGCGCCGCCCGATGTCGCCAATCCAAAGATAAAGCCGAGGCACCTGATGACCTTCGGTCCCTATCCGCGTGACCCGCTGCCGTTTCCGTCGGTGGTGATCGCCAGCCGCAACGACCCGTTCTGCGCCTTCGGCGTCGCCGAGGACATTGCCGCGGCTTGGGGCTCGCTGTTCATCGACGCCGGCGATGCCGGCCATCTCAACGCGGATTCCGGCTTTGGCCCCTGGCCCGAAGGGTCGATGACGTTCGCGAAATTCCTGACGGATCTCTAGGAAGCGATTGAACCCCTGACGCTGCTCAGCAGGGTCTTTGCCCCAAGCGAAATCAGCGAATGCTCGGAACCCATCGCCAGCAGCCGGTAACCCATCGACACCACGCGACCGGCGATGGCCGGTTCCATCACATAGATCGCCGCATGCTTGCCGGCTTTGCGGGTGCGCTCGGCGATCGAGGCGACGGTCTCCATCATGCTCTCCAGCGTCGAACTGACGGTGGTTCCCTTCGACCAGGCGATCGAGAAATCCGACGGGCCGAGGAAGATCCCGTCGATACCCGGCGTGTCGAGAATGCCGTCGAGTGCATCAAGCGCGGCGCGCGTTTCGACCATGGCGAACGCCATGGTGCGCTGGTTACTGTCGCGCAGCCAGTCGGCATAATCGCCCTTGCCATGGCGCGGAAAGGCATAGGTCGGCCCCCAGGAGCGCTCGCCGAGTGGCGGGTATTTCATGGCGGCGGCAAACAGCTTTGCGTCCGCCACCGAATTCACCATCGGGGCGATCACAGCCTCGGCGCCGAAGTCGAGCGCGCGGCTGGCCATGTCGAAGCGGCCGACCGGGATGCGCACCAGCGCCGGCTTGTTGGCCGCCAGCACCGGCACAAGCCCGCGCAGCACGCTGTCCTCGTGATGGCCACCATGCTGCATGTCGAGCGTAACCGCGTCGAACCCTTGTCTGGCCAATATCTCGACAGTCAGGGCATCCGGCACGCCGGACCATGCGGTGAACAGCGTCTCGTCGGCCGCCAGGCGTGACTTCAGGGACATTGGTGATTTCCTCTTTGCTTGCAGCAATTCAGCCGGAAATGACCGCAAAGGCAAAGAAAAACCGCCCGGTTAGGCCGGGCGGTCGATTGGTCCAGCATTCGATCGATGTCGGTGGAAGGATCAGGTGTTCTTGATCTGCTCAATCGCCTGCGCCATCAATTCATCCATGGTGCGGCGGATCTGATGGTCCGACTGGTCGATGCCGGCTGCATCGAAATCCTTGCGTATCTTGCGGAAAACGTCGTGATCGCCGGCTTCCTCGATGTCGCTGACGACCACTTCCCTGGCATAGGCGTCGGCCTCGGCGCCTGACTTGCCGAGCTTTTCGGCAGCCCACAGGCCGAGCGCTCTGTTGCGGCGTGCCGCAGCCTTGAATCGAAGTTCCTCGTCGAATGCGAATTTGCGCTCAAAGCCCTCTTCGCGGTCTTTCATGCTGCTCATGGCATCCCTCCGTGAAATCCGATTCGTTGTGCCAATATGTGTTGCCGGAGCACAAACCAAAAGGGCGCCGGCCGGTCAATATGCTACATTGCTTGCTGCGCTGCGGCATTTCGGTCCCCGAAAGCGGTTGATTGAAAGGATTTGCCGATTGAGCAAACAGTGCGATTGGGATAGACACCGGCATTGAACCCCACCGTCGCCATCTTATTTTAGGCAGACGGACAGGAACTGGTCGCTTGCCGCCTGCCCGCAAATCCAGAGAAAAATCAGATGAAAAATCGCCGCCGCATTTATGAAGGCAAGGCCAAGATCCTTTATGAGGGACCGGAGCCTGGCACGCTGATCCAGTTCTTCAAGGACGACGCCACCGCTTTCAACAAGAAGAAGCATGAAATCGTCGATGGCAAAGGCGTGCTCAACAACCGCATTTCCGAGCACATCTTCAATCATCTCAACCGGATGGGCATTCCGACCCACTTCATCCGCCGGCTCAACATGCGCGAGCAGCTGATCAAGGAAGTCGAGATCATCCCGCTCGAAGTGGTGGTGCGCAACGTCGCCGCCGGCTCGCTGGCCAAGCGCTTGGGCATCGAGGAAGGCACCGTGCTGCCGCGCTCGATCATCGAATTCTATTACAAGGCCGATGCGCTCGACGATCCGATGGTATCGGAAGAGCACATCACCGCCTTCGGCTGGGCGAGCCCGCAGGAGATCGACGATGTCATGGCGCTGGCCATTCGCGTCAACGACTTCCTTTCCGGCCTGTTCATGGGCGTCGGGATCCAGCTCGTCGATTTCAAAATCGAATGCGGCCGCCTGTTCGAAGGCGATATGATGCGCATCGTCGTCGCCGACGAGATCTCGCCGGATTCCTGCCGGCTGTGGGACGTGGCGACCCAGGACAAACTCGACAAGGACCGCTTCCGCCGCGACATGGGCGGGCTCGTCGAAGCCTATCAGGAAGTTGCCCGCCGCCTCGGCATCATGAACGAGAACGAACCGCCGCGCCCTGCCGGACCGGTGCTCGTCGCATCGACCGACGGTGTCAAAGGCAAGCCGCACTGACGGCTTGCCCGCTCAACAGGTGAACAGGAGCATGTCCAGCGTGATCAAGGCCCGCATTACCGTAACCCTCAAGAACGGCGTGCTCGACCCACAAGGCAAGGCAATCGAGCATGCGCTTTCCGGAATGGGTTTCGGCGGCGTCGGCCAGGTGCGGCAAGGCAAGGTTTTCGATATCGAGCTTGCCGAGGGCGACAAGGCCAAGGCCGAGGCCGATCTGAAAGCTATGTGCGACAAGCTTCTGGCGAATACGGTGATTGAGAATTACGCGGTGGAGATCGGCTGAGCTTGTCGAAAGACATCCAGATATCGAAGTTCATGAGTCTTGTTTTACGCCATGCTCCCAATGAAGCGGGGCTGACTTTGGATGAGAACGGTTGGACTGATTTCAACAAACTTTGCGCGGCGATTCAGGCGAAGTTCGGCACATCCGCCGCCGAGGTTGTTCGGATCATCGACGAGAACCCGAAAAAGCGCTTTGCAATCGACGGTGATCGTGTCCGTGCGGTTCAAGGCCACAGTGTCGAGATTGATCTCGGCCTGTCGCCATCAATTCCTCCAACAGTCTTATATCACGGCACCAAGGAAGAGTTTCTCCCCAGCATCTTACGAGAAGGCTTGATCAGCCAGTCTCGGCAGCACGTTCATTTGTCAAAAGACATTGAAACAGCTGTGATCGTCGCACAGCGCCGCAAGGGGAGAAGTGTTATCCTGCGGATCGACTCGGAAAACATGGCCAAAAACGGCGCCTTATTTTTTCTTTCCGAAAATGGCGTCTGGCTGACCAGCCATGTTTTGCCGCGATATCTGTTCCAACTCAACGAGCATGAATTCTCATGAAATCAGCCGTCGTCCTGCTCCCCGGCCTTAATCGCGACCGTGACATGATCGCGGCGCTGACCAAGATTTCCGGCACGCCGCCGGTCACCGTCTGGCAGACCGACACTGAAATTCCCGACGTCGACCTGATCGCCATTCCCGGCGGCTTTTCCTTTGGCGATTATCTGCGCTGCGGCGCTATTGCCGCGCGCATGCCGGTAATGCGGGCTGTGGCCGAAAAGGCGGCCAAGGGCGTCACGGTCATCGGCGTCTGCAACGGCTTCCAGATCCTGGTCGAGGCCGGCCTGTTGCCGGGTGCATTGATGCGCAACACCTCGCTGAAATTCGTCTGCCGGCAAGTCAAGCTGCAGATCGCCAATGCCAACTCGATGTTCACCAGCCGCTATCAGCCGGGCCAGGTCATCCGCGCGCCGGTGGCGCATCATGACGGCAATTATTTTGCCGATGCCGAAACGCTGGCCCGCCTCGAAGGCGAAGGCCAGGTGGTGTTCCGCTACGCCGAAGGCACCAATCCCAACGGCTCGATCAACGACATTGCCGGCATCGTCAACGGCCGTGGCAATGTGCTCGGCCTGATGCCGCATCCCGAGAACCTGATTGAAGCGGCGCATGGCGGCAGCGACGGCCGGGCGCTGTTCGAAAGCGCGCTGGGCATCGCCGCTTGATGCATTCAATCTTCCTCCTGGAGCGACGGTCATGAAACTCTATTCGCGACCGCTGTCGCCCTATTCGTCGATCGTGCGGGCGCTGGCCTACATCAAGAACGTGCCGCTCAAGGTCATTGCACCGCCGCCTGGGTTTCCCATTCCCGAGGCATTCCGTGCCATCTCCCCGCTCAACCGGATTCCAGTGCTGATCACCGGCTCGGGCGAAACGATCGTCGAATCCGTGGTCATTGCCGAATATCTGGAGGAGCGCTTTCCCGAGCCAGCGCTGCTGCCCAAGGATTCGAAAGACCGGGCGTTGGTGCGCATGTTCGCCCGCATCACCGACCTTGACGTGCTCGCCCCAACGATGAAGCTGTTCGAGCTCTATTTCGTGCCGCAGCGCAACGAGGCGGAGATCAAGGCACAGTTCGCCCGATTGCATCACGGGCTTGCGGCAATCGAGGCCCGCATGGCGCATGGCCCGTTCGCGCTCGGCGACGACATCTCCTTCGCCGATGCGTGGCTGACGCCGACCCGCTTCGTCTTCAACAATTTCAGGGCGACGATCGGCCGCCCCGACCTGCTTGACGCCTATCCGAAATTCGATGCCTATGAGCAAATCGCCTTGCAGCATCCGGCGCTGTCGCGCGTCTGGGGTGAGATGACAGACGGTCTGAAGATCTTTCTGTCCGAACTCGAGATGGGCGCCGCTTGACCATGCGATTGACACTCGCCCGCCTCGCCGTCGCTACTGCCGCCGGGCTTGTACTCGCCTCATGCCAGTCAAGCCCGAAGAGCACGCCGGCGCCGGCGGGCAAGAGCGCGTCACTGCTTGCCATGGAGCAGGTGGCAATAGCTGCCCACAAATGCTGGATCGCCAGCAAGGACCCTGCCTTCAAATCCTATCAGATGGCCAACGAGCTGAATTCGTTCAGCGGCACGCCGCGCTTCCTGCTGGTGCCGGCCAAACATTATGGCGGAAAGCCGTTGCTGGTCGTGCAGGCGCAAGGCAATTCGAGCCGCGTCGACGTGTTCGGCCCATTGATGGCGGAACCGCTCGGCGGCCGCATCGGCTCGGACATTGCCCGCTGGCAGGCCGGCAATCCGGCCTGTGGCGCTGCTGCCTAGCCCAATGGGTCGCTTGCTGCAGATCACCGGTCTGGTCGTCGGCCTGGCCGGGCTCGTCCTGCAGCTCTGCATCACCGTCCCGGCATCAATGGAAGCCGGCCGCGGCTTTGTCGGCTCGCTGGTCTTCTATTTCAGCTTCTTCACCATCCTGACCAACATCGGCGCGGTGCTCGTCCATGCCTCGTTGCTGTCGTCGACGGGTTATGCCTGGTTTCCGGCCTTTGCCGGGCCACGGATAGGGGCGGGCGTAGCCGTCGCCATAAGCCTGGTCCTCATTATCTACGCCACGGTCCTGGCGCAGCTTTGGCAGCCGCAAGGGCTGTTCCTGCTCTGCGACGTGCTCCTGCACTATGTGACGCCGGTGGTGTTCGTGCTGTGGTGGCTTGTGGCGGGCGCCGACGGCTCGACGCGATGGCGTGACATCTCGTGGTGGATGATCTATCCGATCGCCTATCTGGCCTACGCGCTGCTGCGGGCGCCGATCGTCGGCGAAGTACCCTATCCATTCCTCGACGTCTCCAAACACGGGGCGGCCAGCGTCGCCGTCTCGGCTCTGGCCATCACCGGGCTTTTTCTGGTTCTGTGTATCGTGGCCGTGCTTGTGGACCACGGCGTATCGAGGCTCAGGGCGGCGGGCGTCCGCTAAAGTGCGGTGCCTCAACCCTCAGTCCCAGAACGGCCTGAGGCCCTCACGATGGGCATCACAACGCGTAATGCCTATGTCCTTGAGCTGGTCGTCGGTCATCTCGAGCAGGACCAGCCGGCTGCGCCGACGATCCATTAGCCTGCCAATCCATCTCGCGAAGGATCCGAGCGTACGCACCAGCCGACTAACATAGGTTGGCCGGCCTAACGGAGGCGCCACCTGCATCTGCAATTCAGCCCTAACGGGGCGGATTGTCTCTATTGTAGCCATTTTCTTTCTGCCAAAACTTCGGATTGTACCCTTCTCGCCGCCGATCTGATATGTATTGACTCACATCCTAGTGCAATGTAAAAAATTGTCACCATGACAACTTGGCTTCCAGATCTTACCGCGGGTACCGGCCCGCTCTATCAGCGGCTTGCCGATTCCATCGAGACGGACATCGACCGCGGCCTGATCGGTGCAGGGGCAAAGCTGCCGCCGCAGCGCGATCTGGCATACGACATCGGCACGACCGTCGGCACCGTCGGCAGGGCCTATCAATTGCTGCGCGAGCGGGGATTGGTCAGCGGCGAGGTGGGCCGCGGAACCTATGTTCTCGCTCAGCAGTCGGAAAGCGCAAAGCCGGATTTCCTGGAGCCGGTCGAACAAGGCACGCGCTATATGGATGCGCCCGGCGACAAGATGCGCTTCGATAGCACCGCCGCACCGGATGTCGGCCAGGGTGCCATCGTCGCCGATGTGTTGACACGCACGGCGCAAGACCATCCGCATGAGATTTCAAGCTACACGCGTGATTTCCCGGACCGCTGGTTCGAGGCCGGCAGGCGCTGGCTGTCGCGCAATTCCTATCGCCCGGCGGCGGATGCCATTGTCCCCACGCTCGGCACCCACGCCGCGGTGATGGCAACAATTGCGGGGCTCACCGCCCCCGGCGACTATGTCGTCTTCGAGCACCTCACCTATTCGCAGATCTCCCGCAGCGCCGGCCTGATCGGTCGCCGGACCGCACTGGTGGCGGCTGACGACGAGGGCATCGATCCCCAGGATTTCGAGCGCGTCTGCGCACAAAAGCACCCGAAGATGATGTTTTTGATGCCGACGGCCAAGAACCCGACGCTGACAACGCTGTCGGCATCGCGCCGCGAGGCAATCGCGCATGTCGCCCGTCAATATAACGTCGTCTTGATCGAGGACGATCTCTATGCCGGACTGACCGACGACCCGACGCCTTTACTGGCCGAATATGCTCCCGAACGGACCATCGTTGCCGGCGGCCTGTCGAAATCGGTCGCGGCGGGTGTTCGCGGCGGTTGGCTCGCTTGCCCGCCGGCCTATCGTCACCGCATCCGGGTTGCCCATAAGATGATGACGGGCGGCCTGCCCTTTCTGCTGGCGGAGGTGGGCAGCCGGCTGGTGTTGTCCGGTCAGGCCGCCGAGATGCGCAAGCGCAGCATTGCCGAGATCGGTGCGCGCATCGCGATCGTGCGCGAGACACTCGACGGCTTCGACTTCAAGGCGCTGGATAATGTGCCGTTCGTCTGGCTCACTTTGCCGGACCCATGGCTTTCCGGCACTTTCAAACAGGCTTGCCTCGAACATGGCGTGCTCATCGACGACGAGGACGAGTTCAAGGCGGGGCGTTCCGAACAGGCCTTTCACGGCGTGCGGTTTGGCATCTCGCAGCCGCGACAGCGGGACGATATTGCGCACGGCGTCGCTGTGATCCGGCGGCTTCTGGACGAAGGCCGCGCCGGCTACGACAGCTTTTCCTGAACCGGCTTGAAACCGGCGGGTCGAGTGGCGATCTTCCGCTACTTGCGGCAAGCTGTTGCTTTCCGTCGTTTTAGTCATCCGACGGGGTGTATCGGCTGCAAAGCTTGCGATAAGACGGGACTCGATCCCAAGGACACAAATTGCCGATCATGACCATTTCCAATTCCGTGCCGATCACTCCGGAACTCATTGCCGCGCACGGGCTGAAGCCCGACGAGTACCAACGCATCCTCGACCTGGTCGGGCGCGAGCCGAGCTTTACCGAACTCGGTATTTTTTCCGCGATGTGGAACGAGCATTGTTCCTACAAATCCTCGAAAAAATGGCTGCGTACGCTGCCGACCACCGGGCCGCAAGTCATCCAGGGCCCGGGCGAGAATGCCGGCGTGGTCGACATCGGCGACGGCGACTGCGTCGTCTTCAAGATGGAGAGCCATAACCATCCCTCATATATCGAGCCTTATCAGGGAGCGGCGACCGGCGTCGGCGGCATCCTGCGCGATGTCTTCACCATGGGCGCGCGGCCGATCGCGGCGATGAACGCGCTGCGCTTCGGTGCGCCGGATCATCCCAAAACCAGGCACCTCGTTGCCGGCGTCGTTTCCGGCGTCGGTGGCTATGGCAATTCCTTCGGCGTGCCGACGGTCGGCGGCGAGGTCAATTTCGACGCCCGCTACAATGGCAATATCCTGGTCAATGCGTTTGCCGCGGGCCTCGCGAAGACGGACGCAATCTTTTTGTCCGAGGCCAAGGGCGTCGGCCTGCCGGTCGTCTATCTCGGCGCCAAGACCGGTCGCGACGGCGTCGGCGGCGCCACCATGGCCTCGGCCGAATTCGACGACAAGATCGACGAGAAGCGGCCCACGGTCCAGGTTGGCGATCCCTTCACCGAAAAATGCCTGCTCGAAGCCTGCCTCGAACTGATGGCGTCCGGCGCCGTTATTGCCATCCAGGACATGGGTGCCGCTGGTCTCACCTGCTCGGCGGTCGAAATGGGCGCCAAGGGCGACCTCGGCATTGAGCTCGATCTCGACAAGGTGCCGGTGCGTGAAGAGCGCATGAGCGCTTATGAGATGATGCTTTCGGAGAGCCAGGAGCGCATGCTGATGGTGCTGCGCCCCGAAAAGGAAAAACAGGCCGAGGCGATCTTCCACAAATGGGGCCTCGACTTTGCCATCGTCGGCAAGACCACCGACGATCTGCGCTTCCGCGTGCTGCACCAGGGCGACGAGGTCGCCAACCTGCCGATCAAGGATCTCGGCGACCAGGCGCCGGAATATGACCGTCCCTGGGTCGAGCCGAAGAAGCCGGCGCCATTGGGCGCCGGCGATGCACCGCAAACCGATGTGGCCGAGGCTTTGCTGAAGCTGCTTGGCGGGCCGGACCTGTCCTCGCGCCGCTGGGTGTGGGAGCAGTACGACACGCTGATCCAAGGCAATTCGTTGCAGCTTCCCGGCGGCGATGCCGGCGTCGTGCGGATCGACGGTCATCCGACCAAGGCGCTCGCCTTCTCCTCCGACGTGACGCCGCGCTATTGCGAGGCCGACCCCTACGAGGGAGGCAAGCAGGCGGTGGCCGAATGCTGGCGCAATCTTACCGCCACCGGTGCCTTGCCGCTCGCGGCCACCGACAACCTTAATTTCGGCAATCCGGAACGGCCGGAGATCATGGGTCAGTTGGTCGGCGCGGTGAAAGGTATTGGCGATGCCTGCAGGGCGCTGGGCTTCCCGATCGTCTCCGGCAACGTCTCGCTCTACAATGAGACCAACGGCCAAGGCATACTGCCGACACCAACCATCGGCGGCGTCGGGCTGATTGCCGATTGGTCGAAAATGGTGCGGATCGGCTTTGCCGCCGAAGGCCAGATGATCGTGCTGGTCGGCGCACCGACCATGTGGGGCACGCATCTTGGCCAATCGGTCTATATGCGCGACATCCATGGCCGTGCCGACGGCCCGCCGCCGCCCGTCGATCTCGATCACGAAAAGCGCGTCGGTGACCATGTGCGGGCGCTGATTGCGTCGGGCGTCGTTACCGCGGCGCATGACGTTTCCGATGGCGGCATCGCGGTGGCGTTGGCCGAGATGGCGATGGCCTCCGGCATCGGCGCGACCATCCCCGGCCTGATCGGCACCGATCCGATCCCGGTCTGGTTCGGCGAGGATCAGGGCCGCTATCTGCTGACGCTGTCGATCGACCCGCAGAGCGAGGCGTGGGATGCCATTCGCGAACAGCAAAGCAAGCTCGGCATTTTTGCACCGTGGATCGGCTCGACCGGCGGCAGCGAACTGAAGCTGGGCGAGGCACGTGCGATACCGGTCAGTGAATTGACCGCTGCCCACGAATCCTGGTTCCCTCGCTTCATGGCAAATGAGGTCGTGGACCCGTGATGTGATCGAGTGGAGCCGTTTCACTGTGGTTCATCCGCCGTTTCGACCATATCTATGAGTTCACGACCTGAACAAGGAATCCTCGCATGGCAATGGACGCCCACGACATCGAACGGCTGATCAAGGAAGGCATTCCGGACGCCAAGGTGACGATTCGCGACCTGGCCGGCGATGGCGACCATTATGCGGCGGAGGTGGTGGCCGAAAGCTTTCGCGGCAAAAGCCGCGTCCAGCAGCACCAGATGGTCTATGACGCGCTGAAGGGCAACATGGGCGGCGTGCTGCACGCGCTTGCCCTGCAGACCAGCGTGCCGGACTAAACTCCCGTCCAGTTACCGGCTCGCAAGCGCCTTGCCGGTCACGGCAATGATCGGCCCGGCCGGATAGTTTCCACCAACAATCATCCGCTCGCCATTCGACAGCGCCGACACGACCCCGTCGAAGAAAAGCGCATTGGGGCAATTGAGCGCATCTCGAAACAGCCGTGCGAAGCTGCCGAGGCTGACTTGAGAGCGCGAGATCGCCAGCACGACGGTGTTTTCGTCAAGCACGCCGACGCCGTTGCGGATATAGCGCGATGTGCCGTCCTGCTCGAAACGGGGATGAAGCCGGCCGTCGATCACCAGCATCGGGCCGGATTGCGTGGCGACCATCACGTCCGGCCCGGCCGCGGCATAGGCACTTGTCTCCATGACCGCCGCCTTGCCGTCCTTGCGGACCACGAATACGCCATTCGGTTTCAGGAAGAAATTGCCTTCGCTGTCGGCGACGTTGAGCGGCGCCTTCTCCCGGCCGTCTTCGACGAGAAGGCCGACTGGGGTCAGATCTTGGTGATACATGCCGGCGTTCATGGCGAGCAGCACCGGCCGGCCCTGATCCGCCATCGCCTTGTCGAATTTGTCCAGGGAACCGAAGGCCTTGCCGTCGAGGCCTACGTGGAACACACCGATGTCATAGCGGCGCAGATCGATTTCGCAGACGACGTAGGCGGCCGCCTCGAAGCTCGCGTCGCGGCACGGCGCCGGCAATTCACCGCCGACGACGAGGGGTGGCTGTCTCGGCGACCTGGCCCACCAAATCAAGGCCAGTGCGGCGAGCAGAACGGCGAGGAGGAACCCGGCGAGATATCGTCTTTTCATCGCGCCTCGGGAAAGATGGTGGCCAACGGCTTGGCACAAGATCAGACGTTCCTTTGCGCCATTTGCATGGCAAGGCGGCAAACATCTTGTTTCGCGCAACCCATGGGTTTATTTGAAGGGTAATGTTCGAGCCTGACTCCCACAGGCATGAAAGGGTATTCCATGAGCGGCATCAACGACTACATCGATAATGAAGTGAAGGGCAACGACGTTGTTCTCTTCATGAAAGGCACGCCCGGCTTCCCGCAATGCGGATTTTCCGGTCAGGTCGTGCAGATCCTCGACTATATCGGCGCCGACTATAAGGGTGTCGACGTGCTGACGTCGGCCGAGCTACGGCAAGGCATCAAGGACTATTCCAACTGGCCGACCATCCCGCAGCTCTACGTCAAGGGCGAATTCGTCGGCGGCTGCGACATCATCCGCGAGATGTTCCAGGCGGGCGAATTGCAGACCTTCCTCGTCGAAAAGGGCGTCAGCGTCAAAGGCGCCGCCTGACTTCTGTTTTGCGTATGGCTCTCCGAAGATCGACTGCGATTGTCGGGGTCATGCGCTTAGCGCCGGGGCACCTTGGCAAAAAGTTGTGCCCGCTATCGGGGCAATGAACGAATGGATGCGTCGGCACGCCGGCGCATTTTCGTTTGAAGATCGGACTGGCCGTGGATCAGCAAGCACAAGCGCAGCAAAAGGCAAGCACCTTGCCTATTCCGCGCTGGGAATTCATCGCGCTATGCGCGGCGCTGATGGCGCTCAATTCGCTGGCCATCGACATCATGTTGCCGGCGCTGCAGCAGATCGGCGCCTCGCTCGGCGTCGAAAATGAAAACCACCGGCAATATGTGATCACCGCCTACATACTGGGCTTCGGCGGTGGGCAACTGTTCTTCGGGCCCGTCTCGGACCGCTTCGGGCGCCGCGCTCCGCTGGTTGCCGGGCTGGTGATCTATGTTGCGGCGGCGGGCGCTGCTGCAGTCGCCCCGTCATTCGCCACGCTTCTGCTATGCCGGGCCGTGCAAGGCATCGGCGCGGCGGCGACGCGCGTCATTGCCGTCTCGATCGTGCGCGATACGTTCGACGGAAGGCGCATGGCCGAAGTCATGTCCTTGATCTTCATGGTGTTCATGGCAATTCCGGTGGTGGCACCCGGTATCGGCCAATTCATCATGCTGTTTGCGACCTGGCACGTGATCTTCGTCACCATGGCGGCCGGCGCGCTGATCGTGTCCGCCTGGTCGCTGTTGCGCCTGCCCGAGACACTACATCCAGAATATCGCCGGCCGCTGACGCTGTCCTCCATCATCGGCGGCTTCCGCATCGTTCTCACCAACCGCATCGCGCTCTGCTACGCCTTCGCCAGCACCTTCATCTTCGGCGCCATGTTCGGCTTCATCGCCTCGGCCCAGCAGATCTATGTCAGCGTGTTCGATGTCGGCGAGATGTTCCCGGTCATCTTCGCGGGGGTTGCCGGCGTGCTTGCTTTTTCGAACTACCTCAACTCGCGCCTCGTCGGCCGCATCGGCATGCGCCGTCTGTCGCAAAGCGCGCTGCTGCTGTTTCTGGCCATCAGCCTTGCCTGGCTGGTCGTTTCCATCGAAATGAAGATGCCGCTCTGGCTCTTCATTACTTTCTTTGCCTGCGCCATGGTACCGTTCGGCGCGCTCGGCGCGAACTTCAACGCGCTCGCCATGGAGCCGCTCGGTCACCTGGCCGGCACCGCCTCGTCGATTCTCGGGTTCATGCAGACATTTCTTGGCGGCATCCTCGGCACGCTGATCGGCCAGGCCTTCAACGGTACGGTAACGCCGCTGGCCGCCGGGTTCTGCAGCGTGTCGGTGGCGGCGCTGCTGATGATTCTCATCGCCGAGCGCGGCAGGCTGTTCCAGCCGCAAAACCCGCCCGTCTAGTTTTACGCGCTGGCGGATAAAACTATTCCGCCCAAAGCTCGCGGCGCAGCTCCCGCCAGCTTTCCCTGTCCGGCGCGACCAGCAGGCCACCTCCGACATGTGACGGCAGATAGGCGCTGCCGTCGAAGCGCGCGGCATAACCGCCGGCCTCGGCATGGATCAGTACGCCGGCCAGATGGTCCCACGGCATCAGCTTGTTATAGACGACGAAATGGCCGTGGCCGCTGGCCAGCAGGCGGTATTCGTGGGCTGCGCAGCGATAGTTGAACTGCGACAGCGACTTGGTCTGATTGCGCGCCAGGCGTGAGCGGTCCGGCTCGGGTAGATAGTGCCACGAGACCGCTCCAGTCATTTCCGATATCGGCGCCGGTTTGGCGACATGGACTTTTTCGAAATTGCCATGCGCGTGCCGAATATGACTGCCGGCGCCACTGACGCCGACCAGCCAGTCCTTGCCGACGGGATCGTGGATGATGCCGGCGACCGTCTCGCCCTTGACCACGACGCCAAGCATGACGCCGAACAGCGGCACGCCGGAGGCGAAGTTGAAGGTGCCGTCGACCGGGTCGACGACGAAGGCGAGTTCGGCATCGCCGAGACCGTCGAGCAGCGTCGGGTCGTCGGAGCAGGCCTCCTCGCCGACGATCATCGCCTTGGGATAACGCTGAAGCAGCCTGGCGGTGATGAGCCGCTCGGCATTCACGTCGGCCTCGGTCACAAGATCGGCGGCCGAGGTCTTGCGACGCACGTCGCCCTCACTCAACCGGCGAAAGCGCGGCATGATCTCGGCGACGGCAGCGTCCGACAGAAGGTCGGCAAGCCAGTCGATCGCGCTGTCGTCAAATGTCATGGGGACCGTCTTGCTTTGCGTTAAGAGCATCGTTGAGGGCGGCGAAATCGAACAGCGTCCTGTCGAGCAGATGCGAGCGCCGCACATTGGCCATGGCACGGATCATGGTGTCCTTGCGGCCGGGCATGCGCTTCTCGATGTCGTCGAGCATCGCTTTCATGGCGTTGCGCTGCAGGCCTTCCTGGCTACCGCACAGATCGCACGGAATTATCGGGAATTTCATGGCGCCGGCGAATTTCTCGAGATCGGCTTCCGCACAATAGGCGAGCGGCCGCAGCACCATGACGTCGCCTTCGTCGTTGAGCAGCTTCGGCGGCATGGCGGCGAGGCGTCCGCCATGGAACAGGTTCATGAAGAAGGTTTCCAGAATGTCTTCGCGGTGATGGCCGAGCACCAGCGCCGAGCAGCCCTCCTCGCGGGCAATGCGATAGAGATGGCCGCGCCGCAGCCGCGAACACAGCGAGCAATAGGTGCTGCCCTCGGCCAGCTTGTCGATGACCACAGAATAGGTGTCCTGATATTCGATGCGATGCGGAATGGCATGGCTGTCGAGATAGTCGGGCAATATGTGCTTGGGAAAGTTCGGCTGGCCCTGGTCGAGATTGCAGGCCAACAGCTCGATCGGCAGCAGCCCGCGCCATTTGAGATCGAGCAGCACGGCAAGCAGGCCGTAGGAATCCTTGCCGCCCGACAGAGCGACCAGCCAGCGGTCGCCGGGCCTCACCATTGAGAAATCGTCGATCGCCTGGCGGGCAAGCCGCAGCAGCCGCTTGCGCAGCTTGTTGAACTCGACGGAGGACGGCACATCGGCAAACAGCGGATGAAAGCCGCCTTCGGCGTCGGCGACCGGTTCGAGCGTTTCGGCGTCTGGCTGCATGTTCACGGCGCGTCGGCTCTAAAGTCCTGTTGCCGCCCGCAGTAGCGCATCGAACCGAAAATCGAAATCGATTTCGGAATCACGCCGCGAAAAAGGAACGAAAAAAGAAAAGGCCGCCCCGATAGGGCGGCCTTCGCTTGTATCGCGTACGAACGCGCCGATCAGCGCGAATAGAATTCGACGACCAGATTCGGTTCCATCTGCACGGCAAACGGAACGTCGGCCAGGCCGGGGATGCGCGTGAAGGCGGCGGTCATCTTGTTGTGGTCGGCCTCGATGTAATCGGGCACGTCGCGCTCGGCCAGGCCCACCGATTCCAGCACGATGACCAGCTGCTTCGACTTCTCGCGCACTTCGATGACGTCGCCCGGCTTGCAGCGGTACGAGCCGATGTTGACGCGCTTGCCGTTGACGTTGACGTGGCCGTGATTGACGAACTGGCGCGCCGCAAAGATGGTCGGTACGAACTTGGCGCGGTAGACGACTGCGTCGAGGCGCGATTCGAGCAGGCCGATCAGGTTCTCCGAGGTGTCGCCCTTGCGGCGGTCCGCCTCTTCATAGACCTTGCGGAACTGCTTTTCCGAAACGTCGCCATAGTGGCCCTTCAGCTTCTGCTTGGCGCGCAGCTGCAGGCCGAAATCGGAAAGCTTGCCCTTGCGGCGCTGGCCATGCTGGCCGGGGCCGTATTCACGCTTGTTGACCGGGGACTTCGGGCGGCCCCAGATGTTTTCGCCAAGACGGCGGTCGATCTTGTACTTCGCGGATTCGCGCTTGCTCATCGCATTCCCTTTCAAAACAACACACCCGGAACCTCATGGTCCGGGTGAAGGAAACGCGCCCTCCTCTGGCCCCCGTTTTCGAGACCTGACAGGGTTTTCCACGCAACGCGACGGAAAACCCACGGGACACGTCATTTCAAACAGGACATCAGGAAATTAAAACCGGCTTCCAAACGTCTTGCACACATAAAGAAAACCACCGGGCATTGCGGCCCGGTGTTGGTGGGCTGGTTAAACGGAGATTTAACCGCTGTCAAGCTTCCGGCTGGCGCGAATCGCCGAACCGGATAGTGTTGCGGTTGTAGAACGTGCCGGATGTGGCGGGAGGTTGCGCCAGTGGCATCAGGAAGGGACTGAAGTCAGAGGAGCTGGAATTCGCATGAAGAAATTCTTCCTTACGTTGGTAGGAGCCGCGGTGATGGCCGGCACGATGGCGGTCGCGCCCGAGCCGGCGCAGGCCCGGCATTGGCACGGCCACAGGCATCACCAGGTCTGCCGCATCGTGGTCAAGAAGAAGGTGGTGTGGCGGCACGGTCATCGCAAGGTCATCCGCTACAAAGTGCGGCGCTGCGGTTGGGGATGGAACTGGTAATTTTCGCCCTCGCCCGTTGAGACTTCAGGGCCCGCGGCTCAGCCGCGGGCTTTTTATCGACCGGCATCCGCCGCCAGAATGGTCAGTCGATCAGTGTTTCGATTTCTTTTCCGGCAGGCCCTTGCGCTTGGTCTCGGCGAATTCCTCGAGCTGTTTTTCGCTCATGGATTTATACATTCCCTTCGACGCGCCTTTGAGCTCGCTCTTCTTGGTCTCGCCACGCTTGGCGGACAGTGCAGCACCGGCGGCTTTCTGCTGGGCTTTCGAGGTGGCTGGCATGATCGTTTCTCCTGTTCCTCAATGAGAAAAGAACGCATCGCCCTGGGCTGATGTTCCCGGAGCACCAAAGTGCCTGGGTCAGGATACCGCCAGGCCAAATCCCTGCATCAGCCGGCGCGTCGGAAAATCGGCCTCGTTCGAGGTGAAGACGGCAAAATCGGCGCCTTCCGGCAGTACCTCTCTGCGATAACGGGCCTCGGTATCGGCGAGCAGCGACAGCGCGCGGCGTGCGATCGCCTCGGCCGGGTCGAGCCAGTCGACCGGCCAAGGTGCTGTCTTGCGCATGCGGTTGGCCAAAAAGGGATAATGGGTGCAGGCAAGCACGACGATGTCGGTGCGCAGCCCGTCATGCTCGACGAAGCACGGCGCGATCTCGGCGCGCACGGCGTCCTCGTCGACAAAACCGTCGCGCATATAGGCTTCGGCCAATCCAGCCAGCCTGTCGCTGCCGACCAGGCGGACATGGCATTTCTGCGCCCATTTGCTGATCAGGTCACGCGTGTACTGGCGCTTGACGGTGCCGGGCGTCGCCAGCACCGAAACCAGGCCTGAGCGCGTGCGTTCCGCCGCCGGCTTGACGGCCGGCACGGTGCCGACGAAAGGGTGGCCGGGAAACCTCTCGCGCAACGCTTCGATGACCAGCGTCGAGGCGGTGTTGCAGGCGATGACCGAAATGGCCGGCGAAAACCGTTCGAGCAGCCTGGCGAACAACTCTAGGATGTGTGTTCTCAGCGCCGGCTCCTCCCAGGCGCCGAAGGGGAACGCCGCGTCGTCGGCGACATAGATGAAGCGGCGGTCAGGCATCAGGACGCGCGCCTCACGCAGCACGGTGAGGCCGCCAATGCCGGAATCGAACATCAGGATCGGACGGGCGCTCGATGGACTGGTCATTATCATTGAGTCACTAAGGGCTGGGAATCACAAACGAGATCACGAGAGAAGGCTCGGCCCATGCTTTTTGCTTTGGCCAATGATGCTTTATCCCGGCCGCTTCTATCTGGAACCATCATGGCCTTGATGCGGCGAGACGGTCACACAAGGCCCCGCTTGCCGAAGCCGCCGGCCCGCGGCCGGCCGTTCGCCGGAGATGCAGGGTGAGATGCAGGGTGGTTCGACGGCACCGGTGCGGCCCGCATGGCATAGGCCGGAGCCAGGGCCGCCACGCCGGCGGCCGACTCTGAATGGGGCGCCGCGGCGCCGCGCAGCGGCCCGGGCGGGTCGAAATCGTCGAAACTCAGGGATGACGCCATATCCGAAGAGCTACCGCCCGCCGGCTTGGCCGCCAAGATGACCGCCCACAGCCCGACGAGAGCTAATCCCAGCAGGTTAAGGCCGGAATGCGACTCGTCGCCGTCGAACTTTACGACAAGAACAGTGCCGGCCTGCAGAATCGCAAACAGGGTCGAGAACACGATATACGACCAAAGGATCCAACCGGACCCTTGTGCATCGCGGCTTCGACGCCAGGCGAAATTCGCGCGGAACAGAACAATCACCAGCGAGGCGACGAGAACGGCCGCGGCCAGCCCTTCCCTGGAAGGTCCGGGCTTCGAATTGGCCAAACCCTCGATGCCGATGGTCAGCACGACGCACAGCACAAAGGTCACGATTTCCGCAACCAGCAAGGCCGCCGAATAGAAGAAAAAGCGAGGACGACCGATATCCGAGCTAAACATCCGAGGATCCATCGTTTTCCAGACAATGGATCACATCAAATAACATTCGGTTACTGGTGAGATATGGGCAACTCGAAGGCTAGTCTTTGTCCTTCGCCTTGCCGGCGCGTGCCGCGGCCGCCGGGAGCCGCCTTGGATCGTCGCCGGGCGATCCGTCGCCGCGCGGCATGGCCGGCGAGAACCTGTCCAGCGATGATATAATACCGCGTAGCACCTTGAGCTCCGGCTCGGCAAAACCGGGGCGGGTCAGCACTGCGCGCAAATTGTCGACCATCTTCGGCTTCTTCGGTGCCGGGCGGAAATAGCCGCGCGCCTCCAGTGCACCTTCCAGATACGCAAACAGGGCGTGCAATTCTTCCTTGGCAGCTGGCGGCATTTCGGGACCGGAGAAGTTGGTCCTGGTCTCGTCTTCCAGGCCGGACTTCATCCATTCATAGGACATCAGCAGGGCCGCCTGGGCGATGTTGAGCGAGGAGAAGGCTGGATCGACGGGGAAGGTGACGATCTCGTCGGCAAGGCCGACCTCGTCATTATAGAGGCCGAAGCGCTCGCGGCCGAACAGGATGCCGGTGCGCTGGCCGGCCCGCTGCCGCGCGCGCAGCGCCCTGCCCGCCTCGACCGGGCCGCGCACCGGTTTGAAATTGTCGCGCGCGCGCGCCGTGGTGGCGAAGACGAAGTTCAAGTCGGCGACTGCCGAGCCCAGGTCGTCGAACACCTCGACGGCATCGATGACATGGTCGGCGCGGCTTGCCGCGGCACGCGCCTTCTCGCTCGGCCAGCCGTCACGCGGATTGACGAGGCGCAGTTCGGCAAGGCCGAAATTGGCCATGGCGCGTGCAACCATGCCGATGTTCTCGCCGAGCTGTGGCTCGACCAGGATGATCGCCGGTCCGGACGCAGGCGTTCCGGAGGCAAGAGGGTTGTCGGGATCCTGGGTGGCGGTCATGGTTGTCAATGAACTGCTGTTTGCGGCATTTCGCAGTCCCCTGCCACATTTGGCGGCGAAAATGAAGCTTTCGCAAAGAATGCCGGCACTACGGCGCGGTTCGCCGTTTGCGCGGCCAAAAAGCCTTTGATATACGGGCCGCATCCCAGGGCCGGCAGCCGTGCGGGCAAGGCCGTTCCGTTCCCAAAAGCGAGGCATTCTTTCCATGGCGAAGATCAAGGTGGCGAACCCGGTCGTCGAACTCGACGGCGACGAGATGACCCGCATCATCTGGCAGTTCATCAAGGACAAGCTGATCCACCCTTATCTCGACCTCAAGCTCGAATATTACGATCTCGGTATCGAGCACCGCGACGCCACCAACGACCAGGTGACCATCGATTCGGCCAATGCCATCAAGAAATACGGCGTCGGCGTGAAATGCGCGACGATCACGCCCGACGAGCAGCGCGTCGAGGAATTCAAGCTGAAGAAGATGTGGAAGTCGCCGAACGGCACCATCCGCAACATCCTCGGCGGCACCATCTTTCGCGAGCCGATCATTATGAAGAACGTGCCGCGGCTAGTGCCCGGCTGGACCAAGCCGATCATCGTCGGCCGCCACGCCTTCGGCGACCAGTACCGCGCCACCGACTTCCGCTTTCCCGGTAAGGGCAAGCTGACGATCAAGTTCGTCGGCGAGGACGGCCAGGTGATCGAGCACGACGTCTTCGACGCACCCGGCGCCGGTGTCGCCATGGCCATGTACAATCTCGACGAGTCGATCCGCGAATTCGCCCGCGCCTCGCTGAATTACGGCCTGCTGCGCAATTACCCCGTCTACCTGTCGACCAAGAACACCATCCTCAAGGCCTATGACGGCCGCTTCAAGGATATCTTCCAGGAGGTCTACGAGGCGGAGTTCGAAGCCGAGTTCAAGGCCAAGAAACTCTGGTACGAGCACCGGCTGATCGACGACATGGTGGCCTCCAGCCTGAAATGGTCGGGCGGCTATGTCTGGGCTTGCAAGAATTATGATGGCGACGTGCAGTCGGACACGGTGGCGCAAGGCTTCGGCTCGCTCGGCCTGATGACCTCGGTGCTGATGACGCCGGACGGCAAGACCGTCGAGGCGGAGGCCGCACACGGCACCGTCACCCGCCACTATCGCCAGCACCAGAAGGGCGAGGAGACCTCGACCAATTCGATCGCCTCGATCTTTGCCTGGACGCGCGGCCTCGCCCACCGCGCCAAGCTCGACGACAATGCCGAACTGAAGCGTTTTGCCGAGACGCTGGAACGGGTCTGCATCCAGACGGTCGAGTCCGGCTTCATGACCAAGGACCTGTCGCTGCTGATCGGTCCCGACCAGCCATGGCTTTCGACCACCGGCTTCCTCGACAAGATCGACGAGAATTTGCAGAAGGCGATTGCCTGAGCTCCTCCGACATGGACAAGCCCGTCGTCTACGGCGCGGACTACAGCGTCTATGTGCGCATCGTGCGGCTGGTGCTCGAGGAAAAGGGCGTCGGCTACGAGCTGGTGCCCGTCGACATCTTTGCGGCGGACGGCATTCCCGGCTGGTACTTCGAGCACCAGCCGTTCGGCCGCATCCCAGCCTTCGAGCATGACGGCTTTCGCCTTTACGAGACCGGCGCGATTGCCCGTTATGTCGACGAAGCCTTTGACGGCCCGGCGCTGCAACCGGTCGAAGCCCGGCCTCGATCACGCATGAACCAGATCACCGGCCTGCTCGACGCCTACGCCTACAGGGCCATGGTCTGGGATGTCGCCGTCGAGCGGCTGGAAAAAACGCCGCCCGACGAAGCCGTGATCGCCAACGGGTTGAGGCAGGCGAGAACGGCATTGCAGGCGCTGTCTTCGCTGAAAGCCGAAGGGCCTTGGCTGTTGGGGACGGAACTGACGCTGGCCGACCTGCACGCCGCACCGATCATCGGCTATTTCGTCAAGGTCGCCGAGGGGCGAAAACTGCTGGCGGAGTTTGCCGATATCCAGGATTGGTATGTGCGCATCGCGGCGCGTGCGGGTTTTGCGAAGACCGAAAAGGCAGAGTGAGGAGACAAGCATTCGGCAATAGGCCTTCTGGTGATTAGCGAAAGCCGAAGTGACATCCAATCTCCCCCTTGCGGGGGAGATGTCCGGCAGGACAGAGGGGGGTGTGAAGGATCGCTAACCTTCGACTGATCCTTTCCAATTGGGAACGGCCTGAGAACGTGGCTCCGATTGGGCTGACAGTCGGAGGGACAGCACCCCCCTCTGCCCTGCCGGGCATCTCCCCCGCAAAGGGGGAGATCGGCAGCTTCGCCGAAGGCGACCCACTGCGAAATACCGCTCAATCGGGAAGGTAGATCTCCGCCTTCATAAAGGTCTTCGCACGGCCTGTGATCAGCACGCGATCTCCGGCCAGCTCGCATAGCAAGTGCCCGCCGCGTTGCGAGTATTGGAATGCCGACAGATGCGTCTTGCCGAGTTTTTCAGCCCAGTAAGGCACCAGCGTCGCATGAATGGAGCCGGTTACCGGATCCTCGGGAATGCCTGCTCCGGGCACGAAATAACGCGAGACGAAATCATGGGCCTGCCCAGGCGCGGTAATGACCAAGCCGAGAGGATGAAAACGTCCGATCCTGAGCAGATCGGGAACGAAAGATCGCACGCTTGTCTCGTCGGCAAGCTCGACAAACAGGTTCTCGAAATTGCGGAAGCCCGCAACCGTCCGCTGAGACAATATCGCTTGCAGCGCCGACTTCAGCTCTTCCTCGACGGGCTGCGGCGGAAAACACGGCAGATCGAGCTGATAGGCCCCTTCCCGCTGGGAAACCCGCAACTCGCCCACCCGGGTGGCGAAGGCCATTTCGCCCTGACCACTGTATTCCGTGGTCAGCACATGGGCGGCCGCAAGAGTGGCATGGCCGCAGAAGTCGACTTCATGGACCGGCGTGAACCAGCGCAAATCCCAACCTTTGCCATTCGCCCGCACAAACGCCGTTTCGGCAAGATTGTTTTCGTTGGCGATGGCCTGCATTACCTGCTCCGGCAGCCACTCCTCCAAAAGGAGAACGGCGGCAGGGTTGCCCTGGAAGGCCTGTTCGGCAAAGGCGTCGACCTGATACATCGTCAGCGTCGGCATATCAGGCCCTCAAGGATGTCCGCTGGGCGGCGCGCCATTTCGGCCGTGCCCGCCCCCGGTGCAGGTTCACGCCGTCTCGAGAGCCGCTTTCACCGCAGCGATCGCGTCTTCGGCCTTCGAGCCGTCCGGGCCGCCGGCCTGGGCCATATCGGGTCGACCGCCGCCGCCCTGCCCGCCCAATGCCGCGGACGCGACGCGCACCAGATCGATTGCGCTGAAGCGGCCGGTCAGATCATCGGTGACCGCGACGACGACGCTCGCCTTGTTGTCCTCGCCGGCGCCGACAAAGACGACGACGCCGGAGCCGAGCGACTTCTTGCCGGCATCGGCCAGCGGCTTCAAATCCTTTGGCGAGACGCCCGATACCGCCTTGCCGAGAAAACCGACACCGGCAATCGTTTCGTTTTCCGCAGGCACACCGGCTGGCGAGCGATCGCCGAGCGCCAGTTTCTTGCGCGCCTCGGTCAGCTCCTTTTCGAGCTTCTTGCGCTCGTCGAGCAGTGCCTCGACGCGGGCCGGCACATCGGCCGGCGAAATCTTCAGCGCGGCGGCGGCCGCCTTCAGCCGCTTGTCCTGCTCGTCGAGATGCTTTCTGGCCGCCTCGCCGGTCAACGCCTCGATGCGGCGCACGCCGGCAGCGACCGCGCTGTCGGACACGATGCGCACCAGGCCGATATCGCCGGTCGCCCTGACATGGGTGCCGCCGCATAGCTCGACCGAATAGGGCCGGTTGGCCTTGGCGCCATGCAGGCCCGTGCCCATCGAAACGACGCGCACTTCATCGCCATATTTCTCGCCAAACAGCGCCATGGCGCCTTCGGCAATGGCGTCGTCGACCGACATCAGGCGCGTGGTTACAGGGCTATTCTGAACGACGATTTCGTTTGCCATGCGCTCGACCTCTTCGAGCTCGTCCGGCGAGATCGGCTTGTTGTGGGAGATGTCGAAGCGCAGACGCTCGGGCGCGACCAGTGAGCCCTTCTGCGCCACATGGGTACCCAGCACCTCGCGCAGCGCCTCATGGATCAGATGCGTGGCGGAATGGTTCGCGCGCAGCCTGGAGCGGCGCGCGTGGTCCACCCTCAGCTCGACGGTCGCGCCCGTCTTGACCGTGCCGTTGGCCACCTTGCCGACATGGACGAAAAGCCCATCGGCCTTCTTCTGCGTATCGGATATCTCGATCGAGAACCCGTCGCCTGAAATGACGCCGGTATCGCCCATCTGGCCACCGGACTCGCCATAGAACGGCGTCTGGTTGACAACCACGGCAACGGCGTCGCCTTTGCCGGCACTGTCGACGGTCTTGCCGTCCCTGACCAGCGCCTGGACGAGGCCTTCCGCCTGCTCGGTCTCATAGCCCAGGAATTCGGTGGCGCCGTTCTCCTCACGCACCGCGAACCATACCGTTTCGGTTGCGGCCTCACCGGAACCAGCCCAGCTTTTGCGCGCCTCCGCCTTCTGCCGCTCCATCGCCTCGGTGAAGCCGGCAAGGTTGACCGAGATGTTGCGCTGGCGCAGCGCGTCCTGCGTCAGATCGAGCGGAAAGCCATAGGTGTCGTAGAGCTTGAACGCTGTCTCGCCATCCAGCATGTCGCCGGAGACCAACTTTTCCGTCGCCTCCGAAAGCAAGCCCAAGCCTCGCACCAGCGTCTTGCGGAAACGAGTTTCCTCAAGCTTCAGCGTCTCGGTGATCATCTGCTCGCCGCGCACCAGTTCCGGGTAGGCTTGGCTCATCTCGCGGACCAGCGCCGGCACCAGCTTCCACATCAGCGGCTCATTCGAGCCGAGCAACTGCGCGTGGCGCATGGCGCGGCGCATGATGCGACGAAGCACGTAGCCCCGCCCTTCGTTGGACGGCAGCACGCCGTCGGCGACCAGGAAGCAGGACGAACGCAAGTGGTCGGCGATGACGCGGAACGATGCGACGGTGTCCGCATCCGGACCGCGGCCAAGCGCCGACGACGCAGCGTCGATCAGGTGGCGGAACAGGTCAGTTTCGAAGACGCTATCAACTCCTTGCAGGATGGAGGCCATGCGCTCGAGGCCCATGCCCGTGTCGATCGACGGACGCGGCAGGTCGACGCGCTCGTCCTTCGTCACCTGTTCATACTGCATGAACACCAGGTTCCAGAATTCGAGGAAACGGTCGCCATCCTCCTCGGGGCTGCCGGGAGGGCCACCCCAGATGTGCTCGCCACGGTCGATGAATATCTCCGAACACGGCCCGCACGGTCCGGTGTCGCCCATTGCCCAGAAATTGTCCGAGGTCGCGATGCGGATGATGCGATCGTCGGAAAGACCGGCGATCTTCTTCCAGTAGGAGGCGGCCTCGTCGTCGGTGTGGTAGACGGTGACCAGCAGCTTGTCCTTCTTCAGCCCGAACTCCCTGGTGATCAGGTTCCAGGCAAGCTCTATGGCGCGCTCCTTGAAATAATCGCCGAAGGAGAAATTGCCGAGCATCTCGAAGAAAGTCAGGTGTCGCGCGGTGTAGCCGACATTGTCGAGGTCGTTGTGCTTGCCGCCGGCACGAACACTCTTCTGGGCAGTCGTCGCACGCGAATAGGGCCGCTTCTCCAGACCGGTGAAAACGTTCTTGAACTGCACCATGCCGGCATTGGTGAACATCAGCGTCGGGTCGTTGCGCGGCACCAGCGGGCTCGACGCGACGACCTCGTGACCTTCCTTGCGAAAATAGTCGAGAAATGCCGACCGGATCTCGTTGACGCCACTCATGAATACTGCCTTTTCGAGAGAACCGCCGGCTGCCGGCGGAAAATAGACATGGCCTTTTAGCGGTCGCACCGCAGCCTGTCCAGAAACACCAAATGGGCTCAAATCCCGGCTTTCACCGGCGCTTTGAAATGCGTCTGACTCGCCGTCAAACGCCAACCGCCGGCACGGGGCCGGCGGTTCAAAATGTACCGATTACGCAAACTCAAAATCAAAACATCAAATCCAAACCTGGCTGACGCTCCGGGAGGCATCGCTTTTCCTACATCGCCCCGGCGTCGTCCTCGAAACCGTCGTCGCTGCTTTCGGAGCCGCCGTTCTCAAGGAATTTCTCGGCGATCAATCCGGCATTCTGCCTCAGCGCCAATTCGATCTCGCGCGCCGTGTCGGGATTGTCGCGCAGGAACAGTTTTGCGTTTTCGCGGCCCTGGCCGAGACGCTGCGAATTATAGGAGAACCAGGCGCCCGACTTTTCGACCACGCCAGCCTTGACGCCGAGATCGACCAGCTCGCCGGTTTTGGAGACGCCCTCGCCATACATGATGTCGAACTCGACCACCTTGAAGGGCGGCGCCAGCTTGTTCTTGACGACCTTGACGCGGGTCTGGTTGCCGACGACCTCGTCGCGATCCTTGACCGAGCCGATGCGGCGGATGTCGAGGCGGACCGAGGCATAGAATTTCAGCGCGTTGCCGCCGGTCGTCGTCTCGGGCGAACCAAACATGACGCCGATCTTCATGCGGATCTGGTTGATGAAGATGACCATGGTGTTGGAGCGCGAGATCGAGGCGGTGAGCTTGCGCAGTGCCTGGCTCATCAGGCGGGCCTGCAGGCCGGGCAGCGAATCGCCCATCTCGCCTTCGATTTCGGCCCGCGGCGTCAGCGCCGCCACCGAATCGACCACCAGCACGTCGATGGCGCCGGAGCGCACCAGCGTGTCGCAGATCTCCAGCGCCTGTTCGCCGGTATCGGGCTGCGAGATCAGCAGGTTTTCGAGATCGACGCCGAGCTTGCGGGCATAGACCGGATCGAGCGCATGCTCGGCATCGACAAAGGCGCAGATGCCGCCCTTCTTCTGGGCTTCGGCCACCGTGTGCAGCGCCAGCGTCGTCTTGCCCGAGCTTTCCGGTCCGTAGATCTCGACGATGCGGCCGCGCGGCAGGCCGCCGACGCCAAGCGCGATGTCCAACCCAAGCGAGCCGGTCGGCACCGTTTCGATCTCGACGACCTGCTCGTTCGCGCCGAGCCGCATGATCGAACCCTTGCCGAAGGCACGCTCGATTTGCGACAGCGCCGCATCCAGAGCCTTTGATTTGTCCACCGCTTTGTCCTCTACAAGCCGCAAAGAATTCTGAGCCATGATACATCACCCCGTGGTCGTCAATGGAGGCCGGACAATCCCGCAATCCTTAAAAGAATGTACCTCGTTTGTTCTCATTTGTCAATGAGCCCCAAGGGTTTGAAAAATAACTGATATCCATATTTGTTCTATTTTTGTTTCGCAATTTTGCTTCCGGACGTATCCCGCCTCGCATGCGGCGCCGTTGCCGTCACCATCCGAATCGCACCCGCGATTGCAGGGTTCCGCCCGGCGACCTAGTCTCCTCCCGGGCAACAGCAAAGGGCATTTTGCCGGCATGATGAAATCCCCGACGATCCTGGCCGTGGGTGGCGCCTATATCGAGCGGCGCGGCCGGGTTGCCGGCGCCTTCGTGCCGGCCGCTTCCAACCCCGGCACGATGCGCGAGCATGTCGGCGGCGCCGCCTTCAACGCCTTGCGCTGTGCGGTGCGGCGCGGCGTCTCGGCCTCGCTGCTTTCGGTGCGCGGCGGCGATGCCCTGGGCGACACGGTTTTACGCGCCGTCACCGACGCCGGCATTGCCGATTTGTCGGCGGTGTTCCTCGACCGCGCGACGCCAAGCCATACGATGCTGGTCGATAGCGACGGCGGGCTGATCGCCGGCCTTGCCGACATGGTGCTCTACGAGCTGGCGCTTCCCAAGCAGATCCGCCGCGCCAAGGTGCGAGACGCGATCGGTTCGGCCGACGCGGTGCTGTGCGACGCCAACCTGCCGTCTTCCGCAGTGGCGCGGCTGGCGGCACTCGCCGCCGGCAAGCCGGTGTTTGCGCTTGCCGTCTCGCCCAGCAAAGCGGCGCGGCTGACGCCGGTGCTTGATCTTCTGGCACTCGCCTTCATGAACCGGCACGAGGCTGGCGTGCTCGCCGGCGTCGACATCGATGCTGACGACCAAGGCATCGTCGACGGCCTGAGACGCGCGGGCCTTAAAAGCGGCGTGATCACCGCTGGCGACGGACCGGTCCTCGGTTTCGACAAATTGGGCGCGTTCTCGATCCTGCCACCGCCGCTCCAAAAGCGGACCGATGCTGCCGGCGCCGGCGACGCATTGGCCGGCGCGACGGTCGCCGCCCTGCTGCGCGGCCTGACGCTGCGCGCGGCACTGCGCGAAGGCGTTGCCGTATCTATGCTCGCCCTCGAGAGCGCCGATACTGTTGCGGCCTTCAGCGGTGCCGGCTTTGCCGAGGCGCTGGCGCTCGTGCCCGAGGCGCGGGACCTGGCGTGAAATGCGGCCCAGAATTGCCGAAGCATGACGCAGCCTATTTGCCGGCGCGCCGTCCTGCCTCGTAGGCGCGGCGCGCCCAGATCGCCATCTCGTCGGGGTCGTCGAAAGCGCTGTCGGGAACGCTCCAATAGGGCATCGACACCAGCTTTCCGTGGCGCGAGCCGGTATAGGTCCATTGCCGGCAGCCGGCCGCTTCGAAATCCGGGGCGCTTTCGGCGTCGGCCTTCAGCATCAATTCGCCACGGATGACAATGGCGACGATGACGCCATCGAAATAGATGCCCTTGCCGCCGAACAGCTTGCGGATGCTGACCGGGCCGAGCACTTCGAAAAGCTCTTCTATGCGCTCGTTGTCCATGGCGCGATCATGTCACCGGGATTTCCCCTTGTCATCGCCGCTACCGGCACCATCCTGACAAGTTCAGAATCAGTTTCATCGGAGTTTTTCATGCCGCTTCTGCTCAAAGGGTCCTGCCGGTGCAATGCCGTGCGTTTCGAGGTGGAAAGCCACACGCCGGTGCCGTTCATGCTGTGCTACTGCTCGATCTGCCGCAAGCAGCAGGGCGGCGGCGGTTTCGCCATCAATCTCGGCGCCGATTACGAGACGCTGAAAATCGAGGGCAAGCGCCATCTCGGCGTCTACCGGGCCGAGATCGAGGACGACGAGCACCCGCAACGCGAGATCTCGACGGGCGAACGGAACTTCTGCACGAAATGCGGGACGGCACTCTGGCTCTACGATCCAACCTGGCCGGAGCTGGTGCATCCGTTTGCCTCGGCAATCGACACAAACCTGCCGAAGCCGCCGGAGAAGGTGCATCTGATGCTGAAATACAAGGCGAACTGGGTCGAGCCCGATATCGGCAAGGGCGACAAGGTCTTCGATGTCTACCCGGAAGAGTCGATCGCCGACTGGCACAAACGAACCGGGATGTGGGTGGATTAGCGTTTCTTCTCCCCGTTCGCTATCGCGTATGGGCAAGCGCCCCCTCACCCGGATTGCCAACCGAATTGCGAAGGGCAATCCGGGGCAATCCGACCTCTCCCCGAGGGGAGAGGAAGTCGCCCAGCGCTGGCGCCAGCCTCTTCTCCCCATCGGGGAGAAGGTGGCCCGAAGGGCCGGATGAGGGGGCGGCGAAGGAAAAGCCTTAGGCCGAAGCGCGCGCCTCGGCCAGTGCCTTCAGATCGGCGGGCTTCAATTCGACCGATTCGCCGCAGCCGCAGGCCGAGCTCTGGTTCGGGTTGCGGAAGGTGAAGCCGGTGCGCAGCGTCGTCTGCTCGAAATCCATCTCGGTGCCGAACAGGAAAAGCGCTGCCTCAGGCACGACATAGACGTGGGCGCCGTCGCGCTCGATATGATCGTCCTTAGTGTTGGGCTCGGTCACCAGGTCGACCGTATATTCCATGCCGGCGCAGCCGCCCTTCTTGATGCCGAGGCGAATGCCATGCGCATTCTCACGGGTCGCGACGATCTCGCGCACCCGGTCGGCAGCCTTTTCGGTCATCGTGATGACGGCAAAGCGTCCCATTCTTTCCTTCTCCATTGCGCGCAGGTTCAAGGTCTGCCGAATGATTCCTCACCTAAAATGGTGAAGTTTTGTACCCGGCGCAAGTGCGCCAGCCTTTGGCTGGTCGGATGCTAGTACCACCCCACCGCTACCTGTGCCTCTTCCGACATGCGGTCGGGCGACCAAGGCGGGTCGAAGGTCATGTTGACCTCGACGCCGGAAACGCCTTCGACGGCGCCGACGGCGTTTTCGACCCAGCCCGGCATTTCACCGGCCACCGGGCAGCCCGGCGCGGTCAGCGTCATGTCGATCTTGACCGAGCGGTCGTCCTCGATGTCGATCTTGTAGACGAGGCCGAGCTCGTAGATGTCGGCCGGGATTTCGGGGTCATAGACCGTCTTCAGCGCCGAGACGATGTCGTCTGTCAGCCGCGCCAATTCGTCGGCGGGGATTGTCGATCCGGAAACCGCCGCATTGGTCGTCGTTTCCGAATTGGTCTCGGCGGTGTGGCTGGCATCATCCATGGTCGTCACCCGAAGAACTTTCGCGCCTTTTCCAGCGCATCGGCCAAAGCATCGACTTCGGCCCTGGTATTGTACATGCCGAACGACGCCCTGCATGTGGATGTTACGCCGAAGCGTTTCAACAGCGGCTGGGCGCAATGCGTGCCGGCGCGCACCGCCACGCCCTGCCGGTCGATGACCATCGACACATCATGCGCGTGGATGCCCTGCAGCTCGAACGAGATGATGGCGCCCTTGCCAGGCGCATCGCCGAAGATGCGCAGCGAGTTGATGGCGCGCAGTTTTTCATGCGCATAGTCCTTCAGATCGGCCTCATGGGCGGCGATGCGCTCGCGTCCGATCTTTTCCATGTATTCCAGCGCCGCACCCAGCCCGATCGCCTGGACGATCGGCGGCGTGCCGGCCTCGAAACGGTGCGGCGGGTCGTTGTAGGTGACGATGTCTTGCGTCACCTCCTCGATCATTTCGCCGCCGCCCATGAACGGGCGCATCCGCTCCAGAATATCCTTCTTGCCGTAGAGCACGCCGATGCCCGACGGGCCATAGACCTTGTGGCCGGTGAAGACGAAGAAATCGCAGTCGAGATCCTGCACGTCGATCGGCATATGCACGGCGCTCTGGCTGCCGTCGACCAGCACCGGAATGCCGCGGGCGTGCGCAATGCGCACGATCTCCTTGATCGGCGTGACCGTGCCCAGCGCATTTGACATATGGGTAATGGCAACCAGCTTGGTGCGGTCGGTCAGCCGTTTTTCGAATTCCTCGATGTGGAAGACGCCGAGATCGTCGACCGGCACCCAAACCAGTTTTGCGCCCTGCCGCTCGCGGATGAAATGCCACGGCACGATGTTGGAGTGGTGCTCCATGATCGACAGCACGATCTCGTCGCCTTCGCCGATATTGGGCATGCCGAAGCCATAGGCGACGGTGTTGATCGCCGCCGTGGTGTTCGAGGTGAAGACGATGTTGTCGGTGCTCGGCGCGTTGAGAAATCTCTGTACTATCTTGCGCGCGTTCTCATAGGCGTCGGTCGCGGCGTTCGACAGGAAATGCAGGCCGCGATGGACGTTGGCGTATTCCTGGGAATAGGCGTGCTGGATGGCGTCAAGCACAGCCTGCGGCTTCTGCGCCGAGGCGCCATTGTCGAGATAGACCAGCGGTTTGCCGTAGACTTGCCGCGACAGGATCGGGAAGTCGCGGCGGATCGCCTCGACGTCGTAGGGAATGTTTTCGACTTTCTGGTCCATCACAAGCTCTCTCGAGGCATCGCCTCATTCCGTCCAGCACCCCTCGGCCAATTCTACCCGTGCGTCAAAAACCAATCGTCGAGCCGTCGTTCCAGCGCCTCGACGATGGCCTCGTCGTCCAGTTCCTCGATCACTTCGGCGACGAAGGCCTTGACCAGCAGGCCGCGCGCGGTCTTCTCGTCGATGCCGCGCGCCATCAGGTAGAACAGATGGCTGTGGTCAATCTCGGTGACGGTCGCGCCATGGCCGCAAACGACGTCGTCGGCGAAGATTTCAAGCTCCGGCTTGGTCGAAAACTCACCGTCGTCCGACAACAGCAGCGTGTTGCAGGCCATCTTGGCGTTGGTCTTCTGCGCATATTGGTGGACGTTGATACGACCCTGGAAGACGCCGCGCGCCTTGCCGGTCACCACGTTGCGGATGACTTCGGTCGAGGCGGTGTGCGGCACGGCATGGTCGAGCACCATGGTGACGTCGGTATGGGTGTCGCCGGCCAAAAGATTGATGCCGCGCAGCGTGAAGTCGGCGCCCTCGCCGGTCGTCCTCACGACGACCTCCTGGCGCACCAGCTTGCCGCCGGCATTCATGACGAACAGCGTCAGTTTCGAATTCTTGCCGAGATGCGCCTTGAACTGGGCGAGATGTGTTGCCGTATCCGGCTGCTCCTGCACGATGAGCCATGTCACTTCGGCGCCCTCGCCAAGCACAAGCTGGCTGACCGAGCTGACCAGCGCCGCCCCCTCGCCCGCCTGGCGCTCGACGATGACAGCCTTGGCGCCGGCACCGACGCGGACGGCCAGGCGTACATGCGTCTGTCCACCGGCCTGCAAATTCTGCAGCTCAAGCGGCTTTTCCAGTTCGGCACCGTCGGCGATGTCGACGAAATAGCCGTCGGCGACAAAGGCGGTGTTCAGCGCGCCGATCGCGTCATCGGTGCCATAGGGATCCAACCCCGGCGCGATGCTGCCGTCGGTCAGCTTCTCCGACAGGCGCTGTACGGCGACGCCTTCGATATCGGGCAGTTTCGCGCTCGAAACCCCGTTCAGGACCGGCAAAACCGAGGAGTCTTCGACGATCGGCGCAATGGCTTTCGCGACCGCTGCCGGATCGAAGTCCGGCACCGAGGTCAGCAGCCGGCGCAGGTCCGTATAATGCCAGGATTCGATGCGCCGCGTCGGCAGGCCGCCCTTGATCGCCTCGATGGCGTCGTCGCGCTTCAGCATCACCGCGCCGTCGCCGGGCAGCAGCGACAGCCGCTCGCCAAAGGCGTCGATCAGCGCCGTTTCGGCCAATGTTCGCTGGGGTGTCGTGTGCATGTTCATCAGTATCGCCTTGTTTGGCTTGCCTTCCGGGCCTGCTGGCATCTCACGCGGCTTGCCCGATCACGCCGGCATAGCCATTGGCCTCGAGGTCGAGCGCCAGCGACTTGTCGCCCGACTTGATCACCTGGCCTCTGTAGAGCACGTGCACCGTATCCGGCACGATGTATTGGAGCAGGCGCTGGTAGTGGGTGATGACGACGATGGCCCGGTCCGGCGAGCGCAGCGTGTTGACGCCGTCCGCGACGATCTTCAGCGCATCGATGTCGAGGCCGGAATCGGTCTCGTCGAGGACGCACAGTTTCGGCTCGAGCAGCTTCATCTGCAGGATCTCGGCGCGCTTCTTCTCGCCGCCGGAAAAACCGACATTGAGCGGCCGCTTCAGCATCGCCATATCCATGTTGAGCGAGGCGGCCGCTTCCTTCACGCGCTTGAGGAATTCCGGGATCTTCAGCGGTTCCTCGCCGCGCGCCTTGCGCTGCTCGTTCATCGCCACTTTCAGGAATTCCATGGTCGCCACGCCCGGTATCTCCATTGGATACTGGAAGGCGAGGAAGATGCCGGCAGTAGCGCGCTCGGCCGGATCCATTTCGAGGATCGACTGGCCGTTGTAGAGGATGTCGCCTTCGGTGACCTCATAGTCCTCGCGGCCGGCGAGGATGTAGGACAGCGTCGACTTTCCCGAGCCGTTGGGACCCATGATAGCGGCAACCTCGCCGGCCCTGACCGTCAGGTTCAGGCCGCGGATGATCTCGGTGCCGTCATCGACGATGCGGGCGTGCAGGTTTTTTATCTCAAGCATTTTTTCTTTTTCCTGAAAATTCTTATCCGGTCAGCCGACCGAGCCCTCGAGGCTGATGCCGATCAGCTTCTGCGCCTCGACCGCGAATTCCATCGGCAGCTGCTGGATGACGTCCTTGACGAAGCCGTTGACGATCAGCGCGATCGCCTCTTCTTCCGGGATGCCGCGCTGCATGACGTAGAACTTCTGGTCGTCGGAAATCTTCGAGGTGGTCGCCTCATGCTCGAACTGCGCCGTCGAATTCTTGGCTTCCATGTAGGGCACGGTGTGCGCGCCGCACTGGTCGCCGATCAGCAGTGAATCGCAGTTGGTGAAGTTGCGGGCGTTGGTCGCCTTGCGGTGGGCCGAGACCTGGCCGCGATAGGTGTTCTGCGAAAAGCCGGCGGCAATGCCCTTGGAGATGATGCGGCTGGACGTGTTCTTGCCGAGATGGATCATCTTGGTGCCGCTGTCGACCTGCTGATAGCCGTTGGAGACCGCGATCGAATAGAACTCGCCGCTGGAATCGTCGCCGCGCAGGATGCAGCTCGGATATTTCCAGGTGATGGCGGAGCCGGTCTCGACCTGCGTCCACGAAATCTTCGAGCGATGGCCGCGGCAGTCGCCGCGCTTGGTGACGAAATTGTAGATGCCGCCCTTGCCCTCGGCGTCGCCGGGATACCAGTTCTGCACCGTCGAATATTTGATCTCGGCATCGTCGAGTGCGATCAGCTCGACCACAGCGGCGTGAAGCTGGTTCTCGTCGCGCTGCGGCGCCGTGCAGCCTTCGAGATAGGAGACGTAAGCCCCCTCCTCGGCGATGATCAGCGTGCGCTCGAACTGGCCGGTGTTCTTCTCGTTCATGCGGAAATAGGTCGACAGTTCCATCGGGCAGCGCACGCCCTTGGGGACGAAGACGAAGGAGCCGTCGGTGAACACCGCCGAATTCAACGTTGCGTAGAAATTGTCGGAGGTCGGCACGACCGAGCCGAGATATTTCTTCACCAGCTCCGGATGCTCGCGGATCGCTTCCGAGATCGAGCAGAAGATGACGCCGGCCTGCGCCAGCTCCTTCTTGAAGGTGGTGACGACGGAGACCGAATCGAACACCGCGTCGACAGCGACACGGCCCGACTTGTAGACATTGTCGCTGGCTTCTTCGAGCTCCGAGGCATCGGTCTTCTGCACGCCGGCGAGGATCTCCTGTTCCCTGAGCGGAATGCCGAGCTTCTCGTAGACCTTCAGCAGTTCGGGATCGACGTCGCTGAGCGAGGTCGGTCCGGGCGTGCTCTTGGGCGCCGCGTAATAGTAGAGGTCCTGAAAATCGATCTTGGGATAGTGGACGCGCGCCCATTTCGGCTCGTCCAGCGTCAGCCAGCGGCGATAGGCTTCCAGGCGCCATTCCAGCATCCAGGACGGCTCGTCCTTCTTCGCCGAAATGAAGCGGATAATGTCTTCGCTCAGGCCCTTGGGGGCCTTGTCCATCGCGATTTCGGTCTGGAATCCGTATTTATACTGGTCGACATCGATCTTTCGAACTCGATCGATCGTCTCCTGCACAGCAGGCATCAGCGTTCTCCATCCACGCCGGGGTCAAGGCCCGGCAGTTTTCAAACTATGGCACCGCAAGCGAGCACCCCTGGGCACCCGAAGTGGCGTAAGTTTCATATAGTGCGTTCATGCCGGAAATTCACCCGGCCAAATGCGAACGCACGGCTCTACCAGGCCGTAAGGCCCAAATGTCACGTTGCCGCGCTCAGGCGGCCTTTTCCCTGTTTGCCCGCCGCGCGACGATCGTCGCCAGCGCCGAACGGAACAGCTCGATGTCTTCAGCGCCGGTCGCGTGACCGATCGACACGCGCAACGCGCCAAGGCTGTCGCCATAACCCATGGCCTTCAGCACGTGACTAGGCCCGACCTTGCCCGATGAACAGGCCGATCCGGCCGACAGCGCCACACCGGCCAAGTCGAAGGCGATCTGCGCCGTCTCGGCCTTGATGCCGGCAATAGCGAAGAATGTGGTGTTGGCAAGCCTTGGCGCGCCGGTCCCGAAGAATTCGGCATCCGGAACCAGCGTTTTCACGATCGCCTCGATTTCGTCGCGACGTTGCCGCACCGCATCGATCGTTTGCAAGCCGGCAAGCGCCTCACGCGCCGCCGCGCCAAACCCGGCAATCGCCGCCAGGTTTTCGGTGCCGCCGCGATGGCCCTTTTCCTGGCCGCCGCCGCTGACCAGCGGCTTCGGCATCATCAAGTCCGACGCCGCGACAATGGCGCCGACGCCCTTGGGGCCGCCGATCTTGTGCGAGGAGAGAATCAGATAATCGGCGTAACCCGTTGACATATCGAGCGGAATGCGGCCGGCCGCCTGCACGGCATCGACCACCAGGATGCCACCCGCCGCCTTGACGATTTCAGCAATGCGGCCAACTGGCTGGATCACGCCGGTCTCGTTGTTGGCGGCGTGGATGGCTACCAGCGGCAAGCCGTCGGCCTTGTCATGCGCACCGAGCGCTGCCGCCAAGGCGTCGAACCTGACGATGCCATCGGCGTCGACGCCGATCCGCGTCAGCTGCGCGGCCGGGAAGCGCCCGCCATTCAGCAGGCAAGGATGATCGGCCTCGGACACGTAAAGCCGGCTCATGCGGATGGCGCCGCGCCCCATATGCCAGTCCGGCGTCAGCAGCGTCGAGGCCGCTTCCGTAGCGCCGGAGGTGAACACGACATGCTCTGCTTTGGCGCTGACCAGTCGTGCCAGGTCGCGCCTAGCATCCTCGATCAGCCGCCGTGCAGCGCGGCCCTCGGCATGGACCGAGGACGGGTTGGCGGCGACGTCGAGCGCAGCGACCACGGCCGCGCGCGCCGAGGCAAGCAGCGGCGCGCTGGCGTTGTAGTCGAGATAGGCGCGTGCTCCGGCCATTTCCGTCCAACTGGTCCCTTCAAAAGCCGTTTCGCGAAGATAGCGCGTTATTTCCTTGAAATTGCAAGGCAAGACGTCCTATTTACGCGGCTTGCGGCGCGGGTGGCCGAGCCACAATTTTTTGGCCGCCCAGTTTTGAACAATTCTAAACTAGCTTCTAGAAAGACGCTCGCCCTGCGTCAAGGCCTAGGGAAGACTGGGGCCTATGGAAGACTGGGGCCAGAGGAAGAGTTGTTCCGGGCGCCGCGCAGTTTATGCCAAGTGGAGTATTTCATGCCTGAGGTCATTTTCACCGGTCCGGCCGGCCGCCTGGAGGGTCGCTATCAGCCCTCGAAGGAAAAGAGCGCGCCGATTGCCATCGTCCTGCACCCGCACCCCCAGTTCGGCGGCACGATGAACAACAAGATCGTCTACGACCTCTTCTACATGTTCCAGAAGCGCAATTTCACCACGCTGCGCTTCAATTTTCGCGGTATCGGCCGCAGTCAGGGCGAATTCGACCACGGCACCGGCGAGTTGTCTGACGCCGCCGCGGCGCTCGACTGGGTGCAGTCGCTGCATCCAGATTCCAAGAGCTGCTGGGTCGCCGGCTATTCGTTCGGCTCGTGGATCGGCATGCAGCTCTTGATGCGCCGGCCCGAGATCGAAGGCTTCATCTCGATCGCGCCGCAGCCCAATACCTATGATTTCTCGTTCCTGGCGCCATGCCCGTCGTCCGGCCTGATCATCCATGGCGACGCCGACAAGGTCGCGCCGCCCAAGGACGTACAGGGCCTGGTCGACAAACTGCACACGCAAAAGGGCATCACCATCACCCAGAAGACCTTGCCCGGCGCCAACCATTTCTTTGCCAACCATGCCGAGCTTCTGATCGAGGAATGCGCGGACTATCTCGATCGCCGGCTGGCCGGGGAACTGTCCGACCCACGGCCGAAGCGGCTGAGATAATCGGGAACGACGATGTACCAGCCGCCTCATTTCCAGGAAACCCGGCAGGATGTCCTGCACGGGCTAATCCGGGCGCATCCGCTTGGCCTGCTGGTCTCGAATGGCGCCGAGGGGCCGGTCGCCAACGCGATTCCCTTCCTGCTCGACGCCCCCTCCCTGCTCAACGAGGAAGTGCCGCCGAACGGCAGGCTACGCGCCCATCTAGCCAGGGCCAATCCGCAATGGCGGCTTTTGGCCGACAATCCCCTGTCGCCCGTGCTGGTCGTCTTCCAGGGCGCGGACGCCTATGTGACGCCGTCCTGGTACGAGACCAAGCGCGAAACCGGCAAGGTGGTACCGACCTGGAACTACGCCATCGTCCAGGTGCGCGGCATCGTTACGGTGGTCGAAGACCAGGATTGGCTGGCTGAGCAGATTTCCGATCTGACAATGTCGCAGGAGGGCAATCGCGCGACGCCGTGGGCGGTGACCGACGCGCCAGCACCCTTCATCCAGTCGCAGATCAAGGGCATTGTCGGCCTGGAAATCGCGATCACCGAAATCAACGGCAAATGGAAAGTCAGCCAGAACCGGCCGGCCGCCGACCGCATCGGTGTCGCCGAGGGGCTCGAGAGCGAAGCTGCCAGTTCGGCCGACATGGTCCGGCTGGTAAGATCCTACGGCGGGCTGGACAGCAAGTAATCTGGATTGCTTGCTCGACCGGTTTAGGGCCGGAAGCGGGCTCAATCGACCTTCGTCATCGCCGCCTTGCGCTCGTTGGCGATCAGCCAGAGATTGCGGATATAGATCAACAGGCCCATGGCCTGGCCGGCGATGAACACCGGATCCTGACGCTGGATGGCATAGACCAGCAGCAGGCCGCCGCCGAACAGCGAAAAGAACCAGAAGGCGATCGGCACGACACTGCGCTTCGCCTTTTCCGACGCCACCCACTGCACCAGAAAGCGCATGGTGAAGAAGAACTGGGCGACGAAGCCGAGCAGTACCCAGGCATCGAATTGCTTGACGAAAACATCGTGAAGCCAGGTCGCCAATTCCTGAAGCACGTTACCCATGCGTGATTTCCTCTACTTTGGGCATTCTGCGGCGCCTGCGGCGCAGCCACCAGACACCGGCAAGATCGAGCACGCCCTGCAGGCCGCGATCGAAGATGCCGTAGTTCGATTTGCCGTGACGGCGGGAGCGGTCGACGACGTCGCAATGAACGACGCGGTAGCCCTCCTGGATGACCAGCGCCGGAACAAAGCGGTGGGTGCCGTCGAAGAACGGCAATTTCCTCAAAATGTCGGTGTGGATCGCCTTGAGGCCGCAGCCGGTATCCCGCGTCTCATCGTGCAGGATGGCCTTTCTCAGCCCGTTGGCGAAACGCGACGCCAGCTGCTTGATCTTGCTGTCGCGGCGCTTCAGACGCTGTCCCTGCGCAGCTCCGACGTCGGGACCAGCCTGCCGGAGCGCGTCGATCAACACTGGGATATAGCCGGGGTCGTTCTGGCCGTCGCCGTCGATGGTGGCGACGATATCGCCGCGCGCTGCCCAGGCGCCCGAGCGTACCGAGAGCGACTGGCCGGCGGATTTCGCATGCCTGAGGTGGCGCAGCGGAAACGCGCGAAGCGCTGCCTGAGCGGCAAGGACCGAAGGCGTGTCGTCGGTCGAGCCATCGTCGACGACGATGACCTCGAAGTCGCGCCCAGCCATGGCAGCGCCGATCTCGTCGAGCAGAAGCGGCAGGTTCGCCGCCTCGTTCCGGCAAGGAATGACGATGGATATCTCCGGCATCTCGACTCTGTCACAGGATATGGCATTCGATCGATGCCGCGCGGTCCAGCGGATGAGGCCCGCTGGTGCGGCGCCTCATTACGCCAGCCGAAACGAGGACGCAAGCAGGCGCGCCGGAAGTGAAGGATGATCGCTTCAGGTTTGGATGGCCTCTCACGTTACCCGTTCCGGGGAGAGCCGCTTGTCTCGCGACGCGCGGCTCTCCCTTCTTCCCTTGTGAGAAAGTGCGCCGAAGGCGACGGATGAGGGGTGCTCCAGCTTGGCACCAACCGCGCTCTGTCCAGCACCCCTCAACCGTCTTGGCGCTGCGCGCCAATCCACCTTCTCCCACCGGGGAGAAGGGAAGAGGGCGCGCTAAAACCGGATTCCACTTTTGCTGATCGCGCTTGAGTGCTAAACGCCGGCCTTCACGCATACCGTGCCGCGTTCGGCCGCAAGCCTCTGGGAAGAAAAATGTCCGCCTTCAAATCCGATTTCCTGCGCACGATGAGCGAGCGCGGCTTCATCCACCAGACCTCGGATGATGCAGCCCTCGACCAGCTTTTCGCCACGGAGACGGTGAGCGCCTATATCGGCTTCGACGCCACCGCGAGGAGCCTGCATGCCGGGTCGCTGATCCAGATCATGATGCTTTACTGGCTGCAGCAGACCGGCCACCGGCCGATCGCGCTGATGGGCGGCGGCACCTCGATGATCGGCGATCCGTCGTTCAAGGACGAGGCGCGCAAGCTTTTGACGCCGCAGGATATCGAGAACAATCTCGCCGGCATCCGCCGCAACTTCACGCCCTACCTCAAATTCGGCAGCGGCCTGAACGACGCCGTCATGATCAACAATGCCGACTGGCTGATGGATATCAACTACGTCAATTTCCTGCGCGATGTCGGCCGGCATTTTTCGGTCAACCGCATGCTGGCCTTCGATTCGGTCAAGCTCCGGCTGGATCGCGAGCAGTCGCTGTCGTTCCTCGAATTCAACTACATGATCCTGCAGGCCTACGACTTCGTCGAGCTCTACAAGCGCCTCGGTTGCCGGCTGCAGATGGGCGGCTCCGACCAGTGGGGCAACATCGTCAACGGTATCGATCTCGGCCATCGCATGGAAGGCGCGCAGCTTTATGCACTGACGACGCCGCTGCTCACCACCTCGTCCGGCGCCAAGATGGGCAAGTCGGCCTCGGGCGCGGTCTGGCTCGATGCGGAGATGTTGAGCCCGTACGAGTTCTGGCAATATTGGCGCAATACCGAGGATGCCGATGTCGGCCGTTTCCTCAAGCTCTACACGACCTTGCCGCTCGCCGAGGTCGCGCGCCTCGAACGGCTCGGCGGCTCGGAGATCAACGAGGCCAAGAAGATCCTCGCCACCGAAATCACCGCCATGCTGCATGGCCGCGAGGCGGCGGAGGAGGCCAGCGAAACGGCGCGCAAGACATTTGAGGAAGGCGCGCTCGCCGAAACACTGCCGACCGTCGAGGTGGGCAGGGCCGAGCTCGAAGCCGGCGTCGGAATATTGTCGTTGTTCGTCACCGCCGGGCTGGCTGGGTCAAACGGCGAGGCGCGGCGGCATATCCAGGGCGGCGCCGTGCGCCTCAACGACCAGCTCGTTGCCGACGATCGCAGGATGGTGACGCTGCAGGATATGGGCCTGGAAAATGTCGCAAAGCTGTCGCTCGGCAAGAAGAAGCACGTTCTGGTGCGGCCGGTTTGACGCGCAACCGTTGGTGCCGGGGGGACAGCGCCCCCCTCTGTCCTGCCGGACATCTCCCCCACAAGGGGGGAGATCGGCTTTCGCGCCGGCTTTCGCCAATCTACAACGTTGCAGGAAGAGCGCAGCGTGGAAGCTGCCAATCTCCCCACTTGTGGGGGAGATGTCCGGCAGGACAGAGGGGGGCGCGAAGGATCACTACAGAGCGTCGGTGTCCACCCGCCTACCCTGCCCGCCTACCCTGGCCGCCTCAACGATACTCGAAGATCGACCGGAATATCCCGGGCGCGATCACGGATAGCGGATTTACCTCCAGGTTGGGCTTGTTGGCGTTGCCCTTGAGCCTGTAGGTGACGCCGATCAGGCCGCGGTCGCGACCGTTGCCGAGCAGCGCGCCGATCAGCGGCAGTTCGCCGAAGATGCGGTTTACGCCGTAGGCCGGCATGAACGTGCCGGTGATGTCCATATTGTTGTTCTGGTCGTAGAGCGTGCCCTGGAAGGTGGTGCCGATGCGCGAGCCGCGCAGCACGCCGTTGCGCAGCTTCAGATAGCCGCTGCCCTTCTCGATTTCGCTGAAACCGCGCTCGAACTTCACCCTCGACGTGTCGAGATTGCCTTTGACCGCCTCGTTGAGGCTACGGCTGTCGCCAGCCGGCGTCGTCGACACGATCGAGGCGAGCTTCGGCTCGTTGACGATAAAGAAGTTCTTGGCGTCGACCTGGCCTTTCATCGGCCCGTCGCCGGCCCCGGTGAGTGCCAGCGTGATCGAGCCGCCTTCCATGTGCTCGTAGATGTTGAGGAAGCGCAGTATGGCACCGGCATCGGCCGACTTCATGTTGAGCGCGCGCAGGCCGCCGCCGGTCGTATTGCTGATGGTGATAGCGGCTCCCGAATCTGCCGTGGCGCTCACCTTGAGCCCGTTCACCCTGGAGCCGGCGGCGCTGTAGTCGAGCTTCAGATTCGATAGCACCTCGTCATGGAAGCCGGTCAGGGAACTGACGTCGGCGCTGACCGAGATCGTATCGACGCCGGTGGTCTTGGTGGCGGTGTCGACGTCGGACGTGAATTGCTTGATCAGCGAGCGTGCGTCCAGCGCGCTGCCGCTAACCTCGACCGCATAGGCCTTGCCCGACCGCTTCACCGAGACGGCGACGTCGTCGCCCCTGTTCAACGTGACCTTGCTGAACCGGGCCGAGGACAAGGCGCCGTTGACCAGCACCGCGCTGCCGTCGATGGAGAAGGTCTTGCCGTCGAGTTCGAAATTGGACAGCGTCGTGGTGTCGCCGGTCTTCGCCATGGCGAAGGTGACCTTGGCGGGGATGCCGGGGCCCTTGCTCCAGCCGGCCCAGGGAATGTCCAGCCTGGCATTGGTCAGGTCGGCCGACACGTTCTGGTTGCCGGTGCCGCTCTTGTCGATCGCCACCTTGATGGTTCCGGAAAGCAGCGTCGACAGGCCAGGCATGGCGGTGGCGCGGGTCTTGTCGTCGAGCACCAGCGCTACTTTACGACTGCGCGGCGGGCCGCCATCCCTGAGCGGCTCGATCAGGTCGAGCTCGGCCGGAATGCCGTTGAGCAGCGCCTTGGCCGAGATCACCGCCCGGTCGGGCGCGACGGTGATCGAGCCGTCGGCATGGCTGACCGTCTGGCCCTCGAACGGCTTGGCCAGCGACAGATCCTTGTAGTCGAGCGCCACCAGCCAATCGAGTTTGGAGGAGTCGACGCCGGACTGCAGCGGAATATCCGCCTTGACGTGACCGGTCACCGTGCCGGACAGGTCATCCGGCAGCAGGCCGACATGGCGCATGGCGTTGATCGGGTCATAGGATGCCAGCTCGGCGATTGCCGGCGCCTCACCGGCGACATCGATGTCGAGCGCGCCGATCACCGGCGGATGGTTCGCCGCCTTGACAGTGAGCGTGCCGTTGCTTGCCGCCACGGTACGGCCGCTCGGCATATAGACGCTGCCCGAGGACAGCGCGACGTCGACGTCGTTGCCGTGGAAGCCGACAACGCCGACGGCATCGCGGATCGGCGGAATGCGGCCGGCCGTGTCGAAGCGCGATCCTTCGACCTGGAAACGGCCGAAGACTTCATCGGCGGAAAGCGGCACGCCGTTGCCAAGCCGCCCGGGTACGACCTGGAATTGCAGGCTGCCATCGACGACGCGGCCGCCGAACAGGTTCTTAAGCACCCACAGCCTGGCATTGCGCGCCGAAAACCACGGCCATAATTGCTTGACGTGCGAGACCGGCATGTCGTGGACGTTAAGCGCCACCGATATGCCCGGCGCCTGGTTGGCGACGAATGAAACCGAAGCCGTGCCCAGCACTTCGCTGCCCGGTCCGGACCGGACGCCGATCTGCTCGGCGACCAGCTTTTGGCTCGTCGGCTGGTAGACGCCGGCAATACGGGCAATGAAGCTGAGCGCCGGTTCCGGCGAATCCGACGGCGCCAAGGTCGAACCGTCGCTGGTCAGGTCGTAGCGATAGGATGGCTCCTCGCCCGCTGTGCCGGTCGCCGGCTTGGGCCCGATCGAACCGGCAAAATCGAAGGTCGAGCGGCCGGTCTTCACCAGCAATCCGTCGACCTGGATCTTGTTCGAGCCGGCGACGAGCGTTGCATCGAGATCGACGTCGGCCGGAAGCAGGCCGCGCGAACCGAGGTCGAGCACCGATCCGGTCAGCGACAGGGCGGCGGTCAGCCGCGAACCGTTGTCGCCGGCCGCTTCCGACCCCGCCAGCTTCAAGGCGATCGCGCCCAATTTGCCACCTGCCGCCGCAGTGTCGGCGTCCGCCGCCTGGATGCTGGCGTCCAGCGTGGCGATGCGTCGCGTCGCCGGATCGCGGGTGGCGGAAGCGGCGATGGTGAGCGCCCTGCCGTCGACATCCGCGTCGGATGAAAACTCCATGCTTCCCGGTCCCGACTGCGACACGGAGGCGTCGGCGATGGTGACCGACTTGACCGATCCGGTCTCGGGCAGTGCCAGCTCGACGTTGCGCAGATCGATCTGGCGCACCGAATCCTCGCGCACCGCATCGAGCGCGCGGTTGACGTTGGCGAAGACGGCGACGGAAAGTTTTTCCGGATCGATGAGACCGTCCTGGTTGCGCAGCCCGGCCGTCCAGTCGCCGCCGGACGGCATTGCCGCCATGACGATGTGCGCGTCGGAAATCCGGGCGCTGGTGAGCCGCACCTCGCCCGAAAGCAGCGGGATGAGCCGGATGCCGAAGCGGACCCGGCCGGCATCGGCCATCGGTTTGCCGTCGGCGGTCTTGAGGCTGACGTCGCTGACCTGCAGCGCAATGAAGCTCGACCCGTCAAGCGTCAGCCGGGCCGGCCCGACGGCAACATCGACATCGAAGCCGGCCAATTTCTCGATTGCCGTCTCGGCTTCCGCGCGAAGCCGCTCCGAGCCGAAACCGGACACGCCGATCACATAGACACCGGCCGCAGCCAGCAGCACAAGGGCGACGAGGCCGGCAAACAGCCGCGCCATCAAACGAACGCCGCGACCGATCGACGCCTGGCCGAGCGGCGGGACGCGGCACGCGGACGGAAAGGTTCCCAGGTCGGTGATCTCGTCACGCCTGAACCTGATCTTCTCGTGCTGCGGTAGCTCCTGATCCACGCAATCTTCCGTTGAAACGAATTCGATCGTGGACGAATCCCCGCTCGACATTATATCGATGCAGCCTGGCGCGTAACCTCAAACAAGGGCATCGGTATGGCTGACCTCGACGTGGGCGATGTTGCGCCGCAATTCGATCTTCCGCGCGACGGCGGCGGTTCACTCAGCCTCGCCGCATTGCTGGGAAAACCCATCGTACTCTATTTCTACCCACAGGACGACACCACAAGCTGCACCAGCGAGGCGATCGGCTTTTCGCAGTTGAAGCCGGAATTCGAAAAGGCCGGCGCTGTCGTCATCGGGCTGTCGCCGGACAGCGTCAAGAAGCACGACAAGTTCAAGGCGAAATACGATCTGAGCATCGACCTGGTCGCCGACGAAGAGCGCAAGGTGATCGAGGCCTACCATTTGTGGGTCGAAAAGAAGCTCTACGGCCGCATTTATATGGGCGTCGAGCGGGCGACGTTCCTGGTCGGCCGGGACGGACGCATCGCCAGGATCTGGCGTAACGTCCGCGTCAAAGGCCACGCCGAAGCGGTGCTGGAGGCGGTTCGCGCCCTTTGAGAGCTGCGGCACGCCGCTGCAATTCGATGCCCGTTTTGCGCGAATACCTTTGCCCGTCGTTCGGTCCGGCAAAACTTTGTTAACCCTAATAATGTGTAATCAGGCTCGTCGTTGGTGTCGTAACGAAAGCTTGGTCCCGTGAACGTAGCCAGTCAGTCAGCGGTCTTCGGCAGACGCAGAGAGCCCCACACCGTCATCATCGCCCGGGGCGACCAGATAAGGCATTTCACCATACGTCCGTGGCTGGCCGCATTTTGCGGCTCGGCGCTGGCGGCGATCGTCATTGGCTACCTGCTGGCGACCTCTTATCTGGTGCTGCGCGACGACCTGATCGGCGCCACGACGGCGCGGCAGGCGCGCATGCAGCAGGCCTATGAAGACCGCATCTCGGCATTGCGCGGCCAGGTCGACCGCATCACCAGCCGCCAGCTTCTCGATCAGCAGCTGATGGAAACCAAGGTCAGCGAGTTGCTGGAACGGCAGAGCCAGCTCAGCCTGCGTCACGGCCGCCTCGGCCCGATCCTCGAACGAGCCGAAAATGAGGTCGCAACGCCGCCCGTGCCGACGGCAAAGCCGGACGAACATGCCGACGCGACCGGCAGCATCCAGCCGATGGCCTATTCCGTCGCCAGCCTTGCTGCGCCCCTTGCCAGCAACGACACGAGGCCGTTCTCGCTGTGGTCGACCCGCGCCAATCCGCTGCCGAGTGAAAGCGCGGCCGACCGGGCAGACAAGCTCTTCGTTTCGATCAACAACTCGCTGAAGACCATCGAGAGCCAGCAGCTCACCCGCATCGCGGCACTTGCCGACAATGCCTACAAGAGCGCCGACGCGATCTCGCAGGCGCTCGAGGCCGCCGGCCTGCCGGTCGACAGCGAATTCGAAAAGAGCGATGTCGGCGGCCCGCTGATACCGCTCGACAGTTCGTTGGTCTTTGACAGCAAGGTCAAGGAGTTGGACGAGGCGCTTGACGCGCTGGATCATCTGAAAAAGGAGGCGCGCCGGCTGCCGCTCGCCAACCCCGCCCCCGGCCATAGCGTCACCAGCCCGTTCGGCGTGCGCACCGACCCCATCCTCGGCACGGCCGCCTTGCATTCCGGCATGGATTTCAGGGCGCCGGTCGGCATGCCGGCCAAGGTCACGGCAGCCGGCGTCGTCGTCAAGGCCGGCTGGAACGGCGGCTACGGCCGCATGGTCGAGGTCGACCACGGCAACGGTTTTGTGACGCGTTACGGACATCTCAGCAAAATCGACGTCGCCGTCGGCCAGAAGCTCGATGCCGGGGACATCATCGGCAAGACCGGCAACAGCGGCCGCTCGACCGGCCCGCATCTGCACTACGAGGTTCGCCACAATGGCGAGGCGATCGACCCGCTGCGGTTTTTGACCGTCGGCAAGAAGGTCGAGCGGTATCTCTAGGAGCCGGGCTGCTCCTCAGACGACCCAGCAATTGAGCGGCATCGGGCCGGCGCAGCCAGGCCAAGGCGGCCTCACCTAAGTATCCTCGGGCGATCGCCCTTCGCTCTATTCTCCCCAGCAAACATTCGGCTCCAGCCCTTGAGGGCCTCTGCCCCACAGCGTTGACTCCGACGCAGTTGTAGGATGATATGTATAAGCCTATGCCTCAGTCCAGCAGGCTTGTAATGACCGTTCATGGTATCCCGCCTGAAATTCTGAATGCTCTGGAGGGCGCTGTCGGACAAAGCGGCGTGACCGCCGACGCTGCCGGCATGGCGAAATACCTTTTGGACTGGTCCGGGGATCATCGCGGCGGAGCCCTTGCGGTGCTGAAGCCTGCTTCCGTCAGCGAAGTCCAGGCTGTGGCGCGGCTCTGCGGCACGCTCGGGCTCGGAATCATCCCACAGGGCGGGAACACGGGGCTGGTGGCGGGTGCAATCGACATCGACTCCCGTGGCGCGGTGGTCGTCAGTCTGGAGCGGTTGAACGGCATCCGTCTCGTCGACGCCGACAATTTCGTCCTGCAGGCCGATGCCGGCTGCATCCTGCAGCACATCAAGGATGCGGCAGAAGCAGAGGATTGCCTGTTTCCGCTGGCGCTCGGCGCGCAGGGAAGCTGCCAGATCGGCGGCAATGCGGCCAGCAATGCCGGCGGCACCAACGTGCTGCGCTATGGCATGGCGCGCGATATCATCCTCGGCCTCGAAGTCGTCCTGCCCGATGGCGAGTTGTGGAGCGGCTTTTCCGGCCTGCGCAAGGACAATCGAGGCTACGACCTGAAGCAGCTCTTCATCGGCAGCGAAGGAACGCTCGGCATCATCACCGGCGTCGAGCTCAAGCTGTTTCCGAAACCGGCCCGGGTCGAGACCGCTTATCTCGGTCTCGTTTCGTTCGAAGCGGCCATCACCCTGTTCCGGCAGGCTCGCCGGGCCTCATCCGATCTGATTTCGGCCTTCGAGATCATTGGATCGGAGTGCATCGCGCTCGCGCGCTTGATCGATGCCAACATCGTTTCGCCGGTCGAAGCTCCCGTCCACGTGCTGATCGAACTCTCCGCAAGTGCTACGGTCGATCTGCGCTCCATGCTGGTCGATTTCCTGGCCGGAGCCATTGAGAGCGGTCTGGTCGCCGAGGCCGTCCTTGCTGAAAGCGTCGCACAGGCCAGGGCCTTCTGGGCGATCCGCGAAGGGCTGGTCGAGGGCCAGGTAAGACGCGGCTACCATGTGCGCACCGACCTTGCGGTCAGGATATCGGACATCCCTGCCCTCATCGATCAGGCCCGCCAATTCGTGGCGCTGGAACATCCAGGCTGGCTGCCGCAGGCCTATGGCCATGCCGGCGACGGCAACGTCCATTTCAACGTCCTGCCACCGCTTGGGCTCGCCGAGGGGGAAGCTCGTGCCCAGGGCGCGGAGATCACTGCCGGACTCTACCAGATCGTCGGCGCGCTTGGCGGGTCGATCAGCGCCGAGCACGGCATCGGCCGCACCCGTCATCGCACTTTCTGGGCCGGCCTGGCGCCTGCCCATCGCCGGCTCGTCACGGCGCTCAAAACAACGATCGACCCTCAGGGATTGATGAATCCCGGCTGCCTTCTGCCATCGACGGAGACCTTTCCATGAAGCAAAGACTGGCCGCTATCGGCACGGTCGAGGCGCTGCCGCATCGCGTCGCCGCATTCCTCAGCCGCGAGATCGAATCCGGCGACCTCAATCCGGGCACGCGGCTGCCGACCGAGCAGCAGCTCTCGGAAAAATTCGGCGTCAGTCGCAATGTGGTGCGCGAGGCGATCGCTCAACTCAGGGCCGATGGCATGATCGAAGCCCGGCAAGGCGTCGGCGCCTTCGTGCTGGCGCCGGAGCAGCGCGCCTCGATCCGGATCGATGGCGAGGCGCTGAAAGCGACCGGGAATATGGAGCGGCTGTTCGAGCTGCGTTGCATACTGGAAGCCGAGTCAGCTGCGCTCGCCGCCGAACGGCGCGGGCAGGAGCACCTCGACGCAATCAAGGCGGCGCTAGACCGGATGAGCGGCGAGGAGCGCTGGGAAGAAGGCAGCATCGACGCCGACCTTTTGTTCCATCGCGAGATCGCACGGGCGACCGGCAACAATTACATCCACACCTTTATCTCCTTCGTTTGCGAGCAGATCCGCCGCTCGATCCACTACGCGCGCCTCACCAATCCGCTGCACGACCTGGTCGAAGTCAATGTCGGGGAGCATGTGCGCATCTACGAGGCGCTGGTCGCGGGCGATCCCACGGCCGCCGAGGCGGCGATGCGCGCCCACATCGTCGGCGCCGCCGACCGCGTCGGCGTCAAACTGCCAGCATCGCGCGCCGCGCACAGCACAGGGAGGTAGCCATGCCGGTCGGAGGCGCATATGCGATTTCGGACGTCTGCCTGCTCGTCGAAAATATCGAGCGGACGGTTGAATTCTATGTCGAAAAACTCGGCTTCCGCCTGCGGCGTCGCGCCGAGGGCTTTGCCGACTTTCATGGCGAGGGCGTCACGCTGGCGGCGTGGGAGATCGATCACATCAACCGGCACACCGGCGTCTCGAAGTTGAGGTCGCCGCGCCAGGCGCACAAGGTCTGCGTGGCGGTCAGGCTAGACGCGCCCGGCGAGATCGACCGGCTCCATGGCGAACTGGCAGCCAAGGGCGTGCCCTTCTACGGCCCGCCGGAGGATTATGTCTGGAACGCGCGCTGCGCATATTTCACCGATCCCGACGACACGCTTTGGGAACTATACGCCTGGCTCGACGGCGGCCCCGGCGACTATCACGACGAACAGCCGTAGACGACGCCGCGCCACGGGAACGGCGCGCAATGAAGAGACGAGAACGTCTTGCAACAGGAGCAAAAAATGAGTGGGAACAGAGACTACGACATGAACCGCCGCAGCTTCGTGAAAGCCGGCTTCGCCGCTGTCGCGGCAGCTTCGGCCGGAATGCAGCTCGTGCTGACGCCGGGCGCCAAGGCTGCCGGAAAGGTCGTCATCCAGTATGATTGGCTGATGTCCAACGGACAGATTGGCGACATCGCCGCGGTCGCCAACGGCTATTTCAAGGAGGTGGGCCTCGAGGTGGAATTCAGCCCGGGCGGTCCCAATGCGGCGACGGTGCCGCCGGTGATTTCGGGCGCCGCACAACTCGGCCAGTTTTCCGAAACGCCGCAGCTCTACGCGGCGCGTGCCAGCGGCGTGCCGGTGAAGATCATCGCCTGTGGCTTCCGCACCGGTCCCTATGCCTTCACCTCGAAGCCTGCCAAGCCGATCCGCGGCGTGGCCGACCTCAAGGGCAAAAAGATCGGCATCCAGCCGACGGCGCGCTTCGTCATCGATGAGATCCTGGCCAAGAACGGCATTGATCCGTCCGAGGTCACCGTCGTCAATGTCGGCTTCGACAAGGCGCCGCTGGTGCGCGGCGACGTCGACGCGATTGGCGGATGGATCACTAACACCCAGGCGCTGAGCGTCGTCGGCGACGACAGGATCGATCTTCTGGTGCGCGACCTCGGGCTGAACTCCTATGCCGACGTCTATTTCGCTACCGACACAGCGATCGAACAGGATGCGGAAATGCTGGCGAAATTCATCGGCGCCGTCGCCAAGGGCTGGGGCTGGGTGCACGCCAATCCGCAGGAAGCCGTCAAGAAGATGGTCGAAGCCTATCCGGAAATGGACCTTGGCTGGGAGCAGAAGACGATCAATCTGGTGCTGAAACTCTCCTTTGACGGTGCAACCGCCAAGGACGGATGGGGAACCTTCGATCCCGCCTCGATCGAGGAGCAGCTGGCGCTGCTGGACAAGGTCGGCCAATACCCGAACGGCCGGCCCGCGGCAGCCGATGTCTACACCACCAAGATACTCGAATTGTCGGCCGCCGACCGACCCAAGCTCGACGCGCCCGCCGCTTGATGGCGAAGGCGATCGAGGCCCGCAGGCTGGATGTCGGCTATAGCGGCCGGCAGCCGGTGGTGAAAGTGCTCTCCGGTCTCGACCTGTCGGTCGAGGCCGGCTCCTTCCTGTCGATCCTTGGACCTTCGGGATGCGGCAAGTCGACGTTCCTCAGGGTGGTGGCCGACTTGCTCGATCCGCTCGGCGGCTCGATCACCGTGCTTGGCGACACACCGCATGCTGTCCGTTCGCGGCGCGATGTCGGTTTCGTCTTCCAGGACTCGACCCTGCTGCCCTGGCGCACCGTGCGCGACAACGTCCGCCTGCCGCTCGATGTCGGACAAGGCCGGCTTACCCGGACAATAGACGATCGAACCGACGAGCTGCTTGATCTGATGGGGCTTGCCGGGTTCGGTGAGCGTCTGCCGCACCAATTGTCCGGCGGCCAGCGCCAGCGCGTGGCGATCGCCCGGTCACTGCTCGGGCAACCCAGGCTGCTTTTGATGGACGAGCCCTTCGGTGCGCTGGACGAGATCACCCGCGACCGCCTCAACGACGAGCTTTTGTCGTTGTGGCGGCGCACCGGCGCGACCATCCTTTTCGTTACTCATTCGATCGCCGAAGCCGCCTATCTCGGAGAACGGGTCATCGTTCTCGCCGCCAATCCGGGCCGCGTGGCGAGAGACCTCGACATGCGGCCGTTCAAGCAGGCAGGCAACCGCTGTTCGCGCGAGGATCCGGCGATCGTTGCCGCGATGGCCGAACTGCGCGGCGCGCTGGAACAGGCCTCATGAGGCAGGCGCCCTTGCCATCGGCGCTGGCCGTCGCCCTGCCCGTTTTTGGCGCGGCCTCGATCCTGCTCGCCTGGCAGTTCCTGCTGCCATGGCTCGGCGTGCCGGCCTATATCGTACCGACGCCGACGGCCATATCAGGCGTGTTCCGGAAGAGTCTTGCTTTGCTGCTCAGCAATCTCTGGCCGACGCTGATCGAGGCGCTGGCGGGATTTGTCATCGGCAATCTTGCCGGTGTGCTGCTGGCGGTGCTGTTCGTGCACAGCCGCATCCTGCAGGCGGCCTATTTTCCGGTCGTGCTGTTCTTCAACACCATTCCCATCCTGGCGCTGTCGCCGATTATCATCCTGATCTTCGGGCTCGGCATGACGCCGAAGATCGTGATCGCGGCGGTGATCTGCTTCTTCCCGACGCTGGTCAACATGATCCGCGGGCTGGACTCGGCCAGCGACAACGAGCACGAACTGTTCCGGGTGCTATCGGCTACGCGCTGGGAGATCTTCTGGAGCCTGCGCCTGCCAAGAGCATTGCCGATGCTGTTCTCCTCGCTGAGAATTGCTTCGGCCACGGCCGTGATCGGCGCTATTGTCGGCGAGTGGATCGGGTCGGATAAGGGCCTCGGCGCGCTCATCATCCAGGCGACCTTTAACTATCAGTCGGACCGGCTCTATGCGGCAATCGTGCTGTCGTCGTCCTTGTCGATCGCGATGTTCTCAATCGTGGTTCTGCTGGAGCGCCGTGCCATCCGCTATTGACCATTCCGTCGAGCGGCCATCCGCCAGGTTCGCTGTGCGCGGGCTGTAAATTTATTTTTGAATTCCATTTGACTGAATAAATCTTCGGTGCCAGTCTGGCCTCTCTCGAGGGCGCAAGGCATGGCACTGCGGGGAACCAATCAGGAGTTCGGGCGGCCGTACAACCGGCGCATCGTGCTCGAATCCATTCGCCTTCACGGGCCGATCGCCCGCGGCGACATTGCCAGGCGGGTCGGGCTCACCGTGCAGACGGTGTCGACCATCGTTCGCGAGCTGGAAGAGCACGGTTACGTGTTGTCGCTGCGCGAAGAGCCCAAGGGGCGCGGACTGCCCCCGGCAACGCTGCGGATCAATCCGGAAGGCGGCTATGCCGTCGGCATTCACGTCACCCCGCTCGGCATCAATGCCGCGCTGATCAACCTCAGCGGCGATGTCATCGAGAGCAGCTACCGCGAGGCCCCAAATGCAACGCCCGACCACGCCTTCGAGCTGATCGGCGCCATGGTGCTCGAATTGACAGCACTGCGGCCCGGTGGCCGCGTCCTCGGCATCGGCATGGCGTTGCCCGGGCCGTTTGGCGTGGAGTCCATGAGCTTTGTCGGTCCGACCACCATGACCGGCTGGAAGGATGTGGCGCTGCGCGAGCGGCTGGCCGCCTCGACCGGGCTGCCGGCCTTTTTCGAAACCGACATGGCGGCGGCTGCCATCGGCGAGCGCCTCTATGGCCTCGGCACGGCCTATTCCGAATATTACTATCTCTATTTCGGTGTCGGCCTCGGCGGCGTCATGGTGCATGACGGAGCCGCATTGCGCGGCGCCTGGGGCAATGCCGGCGAAATCGGCCACATTCCCGCTGTGCCGGGCGGCGAGCCCTGCCCGTGCGGCAATCGCGGCTGCCTCGAACGGTATCTCTCGCTCGAGGCGCTGCGGCGCCGCAACATTGCCGACGCCGACTGGGTGAGCGAGATCGCGCCGATCTTCCGCAACGCCATCACCATCATCGAAAACCTGTTCGACCCCGAAACCATCATCCTTGGCGGGCTGGCCTCCACCGACCTGCTCGAAAGGCTGGCCGGCGCAGCTGCGCACCTGCCCAACTCGGTCTCGGCGCGAAGCGACCGCACGACGCCCCGCGTCAGCGTCGCGCGCGGCGGCCAGCATGCGGTGTTGCGCGGCGCCGCAGCGCTTGCCGTCTCAGGGGTGCTTTCGCCACGCTTCGGCCAGATCTTCACCGCCGAACGCGAACGCGGGCGGGATCTCTTGCATAACAAGGGGATCGCGGCATGAGCGAACCGCTGCTGGTGCTCGATAACGTTGCCAAGAATTACGGTGCCATCGAAGCACTGAAAGGCATCAGCTTTTCGATCGGCAAGGGCGAAGTGGTGGCGCTGCTCGGCGACAACGGCGCCGGCAAATCGACGCTGGTCAAGATCATTGCCGGCGGGCTCGAGCCGAGTTCCGGCCGCATGCTGTTCGAAGGCAAGGAATTCCTCGCCAAATCCCCTGCCGAGGCCAAGGCCGCGGGGATCGAGACCGTCTACCAGGACCTGTCGCTTTGCACCAATGTCGACGTGGTCGCCAATTTCTTCATGGGCCGCGAGATCACCAGGAAGGTTCTCGGCATTCCGGTGCTCGACGAGCGCGCCATGGAGCAGGTGGTGCAAAAGGCGCTGGCCAGCGCCGGCACCCGCATTCCCTCGCTTCGCACCAATGTCGAGCACCTCTCCGGCGGTCAGCGGCAGGCCATCGAGCTCAACCGGTTCGTGCATTTTGGCGGCAAGTTGGTGCTTCTCGACGAGCCGTTCGCAGCGCTCGGCGTCGAGCAGACGCGGCGCGGCCTCGACATGATCCGCCAGGTGGCGAGCCAGGGTATCGGCGTCGTCATCATCACTCATATCATGCAACAGGCCTTCCAGGTTGCCGACCGGATCGTGGTGATCCGGCAAGGCGTCGTGGCTGGCGATGTCGCACGCAGCAAAACAAGTCCCGACGCGGTGATCAACATGATCACCGGAGAGACGCTTGCCGGTGCCGGACCGGCGAGCTGAGGGACAAATGAGGGGTCCGGCGCAAGAGGAGCGAACGACATGAAGAAAATACTTCTTTCCGTCTTCGGTATCCTGGCACTGGCCTTTGCCACGCTCACGCCGGCATTCGCTCAGTCCAAGGGCACCGTCTACTACATGGTGCCGACACTGCTCGATGAGTTCCAGACCGGCTCGGTGAGCGCGCTGGAATTGTTCCTGAAGCAGGTCGGCTACGAGATGAAGACGCTGAACGCCGACAACAAGACCGACGCTCAGCAATCGCAGATGAACGACGTCATCGCGCTGAAGCCGTCGGCGATCATCCTTGCCGCCGTCGATTTCAATGCGCTGAAACCGTCGATCGAGGCCGCCCGTGCCGCCGGCATCCCGGTCGTCGAGTTCGACCGCCAGATCACCTCGACGCCTTCCGACTTCACCTCGGTGGCCGGAACCGTCGAGATCGGCTACGTCGCCGCCGATCAGGCGCAAAAACTCCTGACCGCGAAGAACGGCTCGGTGAAAGGCAAGATCCTGCAGGTGCTCGGCGATCCGGGCGACCCCTACACGCTCGACATCCAGAAGGGTTTCGAGGAGAAGATGAAGGCGTTCCCGGACGTCATGATCATCTCGCTGCCGGCCATGCAATGGGCGGCGGATGCAGCCGGGACCATCGTCAACGACCAGCTGCTCGCCAACCCCGACATCGACCTGATCTTCAGCCACGCCGCGCATCTTTCGGTCGCTGCCGTCGCCTCGCTCGAGGCCGCCGGCAAGAAACCGGGCGACGTCATGCTGATGAGTTCGAACGGCGCTCCGGTCGGCCTCGACCTGATCCGCAAGGGCTGGCTCAATGTCGAAGTCGAGCAGCCGCTCTACGCCCAGGCCGCGGCGGTCGCCATGTTCATGGACAAGGTGGTCAACAAGCAGGAGATCAAGCCCGGCGAATATGATGTGCTTGGCCTGAAATCGACCCTGACCAAGGAAGCGTGGGGGCCGAACATCAAGATCCCCGGCGCTGCGATCACCAAGGAAAATGTCGATAACCCAGCCTTCTGGGGCAACATGAAGCCGCCGGCCGAAACCATAAAGCCGGTCGAATAGCGAACTCGCCAGAAGCTCCGGGCCACGCAGGCCCGGAGCCCAGCCCTGCAGCCCGGTGCGTTCAAACGGACGCGCACGGGAATGCTGCAGCAATTTTCAACCGCGCCTGATCTTTCCGACGACCGAGTGGTTCTTCGGGTCATGCGCCAACCGGATCCGCAGATGAACCCTCGCACGCGCCAAACCCTCGAGTTCATCCTCGACAATCTTGTCTGGTTCATGCTGGTCTTCGTGCTGGTGGTCTTTTCCATCCTCATCCCGAACTATTTTCAGCTCGGCATCTTCGCCAACATCATCGAGGCCTCGAGCGTGCTCGGCGTCATGTCGATCGGCTTGGCGCTGGTCATCATCGCCGGCCATATGGACCTGTCGGTCGAATCGGTGGCGGCGCTCAGCGCCATGGCGGTCGGCATCCTGTTCTGCTCGTCGGGCATCGGCCTTGGCATCCAGTTGCAGCCGCAATGGCTGATGGTTCCGGTTTCGCTGCTCATCGCGCTTGCCGTCGGCGCCCTCATCGGCGCTTTCAACGGCTATCTGGTGGTCAGGGTGAAGATGAGCGCCTTCATCATCACGCTGGCCTCCTACATCTGGGTACGCGGCCTGGTGCTGGTCATCTCCGGTGGCCGCTCGGCACAAGACCTTGCGCCGGCAATCCGCTGGTTCGGCATCCAGCGCCTGGGCGGCCTGCCGTTGACGGCCTGGATCGCCATTGCGTGCTTCGTGGTGTTCTCGCTGATCATGGCCAAGACGCCCTTTGGCAGGCACCTGGTCATGATCGGCGGCAACGAGACGGCGACGTTCCGCGCCGGCATCCGCGTCAATCGCAACCTGGTCATAGCCTTTGTTCTCGCCGGTGCCATCGCCGGCCTTGCCGGCTGGCTGCTGGCAATCCGTACCTCCGGCGCCACCGCCAATCTGGGCGTCGGCCTGTTGTTCAACGCCTTCGCCGCGGTCGTCATCGGTGGCGTCAGCCTGAAGGGCGGCGTCGGCACCTTGCCCGGTGTCTATGCCGGCGTGCTGCTGCTCTCCGCCATCAATACGGCGATTAATTTGATGGGCCTGCCGGCCAACTTCACCCAGGTGATCCACGGCCTGCTCGTCCTCGCCGCCGTGCTGCTCGACGCCTTCAAGCAAACCATCCGCCAGAGGCTCGCATGACCGGCCGTCTGGAAGGTAAGGTCGCGCTGATCGTCGGAAGTGCGCGCGGCATCGGCAAGGGCATCGCACAACGCTTTGCCGAAGAGGGCGCGACGCTTGTCCTGGCCGATACCGAGGTTGAGGCCGGGCAAGCGACTGCGGACGAGCTCGGCGCCGCCTTCATACACACCGACATTTCACAGATGGCCGATGCGCAAGCCGCCGTGGCGCTGGCGCTAGCGCATCACGGCCGGCTCGACATCATGGTCCAGAATGCCGGCATCTATCCCTGGCAATTGCTGGAAAACACCAGTCCCGACGATTGGGACCGGGTCATGGCGGTGAATTTGCGCGGCAGCTTTGTCGCCGCACGCGCGGCGCTGGTGCCGATGAAGGCACAGCGTTTTGGCCGCATGCTGTTCACCTCCTCGATCACCGGCCCGCATGTCACCAGTCCCGGCCACGGCCATTATTCGGCGACCAAGGCCGGCATCAACGGGCTGATCCGTTCGGCTGCGCTCGAATTCTCCGGCTACGGCATCACCGTCAACGGCGTCGAGCCCGGCAACATCCTCACCGAAGGCATAGAGCAGCATCGCGGTGCGGCCTTCATCAAGAACATGGAAGACGCCATCCCGCTCGGCCGCCTCGGCAGCCCGCGCGACGTGGCCAATGCCTTCCTGTTCCTGGCCTCCGACGACGCCAGCTACATCACCGGCACGACCATTATCGTCGACGGCGGGCAGCTTTTGCCCGAGGGCAAGGATTTCCGGCTGCTGCCGCCATGATCGTCGATTTCGGCGGCGGTTTCTTCCTGCGCCGGGCGACCACCGCCGATCATGCAGCGCTTGCGATGATCTGTCTCAAGACCGGCGATGCCGGCAAGGACGCCAGCGGCCGCGAGGACGACCCGGACCTGCTCGGCCTCCTCTACACCATTCCCTACCAGGTGCTCGAACCCGAGCTGGCCTTCATTATCGATAGTCCCGCAGGTGCGGCCGGCTACCTGCTTGGCGCGGCCGATACGGGCGCTTTCAATGCCAGCCTGGCATCAGACTGGTATCCCGACCTTCAGCGGCGCGTGGCAGACCCCGGACCCGACAGCTCGCGCTGGCGCGGCAGCGACTGGGCGCGGCATCGGGTCCATCATCCCGATTTCGCTGTTCCGCCTGCGCTGACCGCCTATCCGTCGCATGGCCATATCGACCTGTTGCCGCAGGCGCGCGGGAAAGGCATCGGCCGGCGCGCGATGGCCTTCCTCGAGCAGGGGCTTGCCGCGAGCGGCTCGACCGGCATCCACCTCGAAGTCATGCCGGAGAACGATGGCGCGCTAAGGTTCTACAAGGCGATTGGATTTGAGGTGGTGCAGGACGCTGATTCATCAAAGCGTTGTGTTTATGTGGCGAAACGGATTGCTCACGCTCCGGCGATTGCAGGCTGATCTGCGACAAGCCAATCGCCCAAGTTGCAAAGAACCGGGAGGCCTATGGAAGTACAATGCTGCCGTTCTGCAGCAGCCAGTTGCCCGCGTGAACACCTTTGCCGCGGGAACGAAACCTTCGTCGCGTGCTCCACCGCAGACACGAAAGTCACCAGCATCAACACGGTGCGGGGCTAATCCGAGTGTTGGCGGAGCGTCTACTAGTTCAGTATGGGCGGCAAGGGAACATCCACGACCGTTCCCCCGGCCACAATCGAGAGCACATAAAGCAGATAAATGGCTAATACCAACAGGGCGAGGAATGAACCGCTGGCAAAGACTCCTGCAACCGCGGCGTCGGGATAAGCTTCGACTTGTTCTTTCTTGAAGGTGTCTTCTTCGTTACGGGTTGTCTTCACAACCCGTTCGCCTGGAAGCCGGTTTTTTTCAGCTTCCTTCGATATCTTATCCGCGAGATCTCCTGCGATCACGGGATCGTCCGGAAGATGACTCGCAAGCCATCCAGGAATATTTTCGCTCCCGCCCATGCCCATACGCAATTGAGATACTGCAAGTTGTAGCTTTCGGCAATCGTTTCCCTCATGAGAGGCAAGCAGATCAGACTTAAGTCCCTGCGGAAAGACAGTTTGAATCAGACCAAAGTCCGAGTAGCACAGTGGTCGGACGCGTCTCACCTGGGCGATCAGCTTGAGCGGTGTAGCCCAAACTGAACACATCGAGGAAAATGGTGGGCGATGACGGGCTCGAACCGCCGACATCTTCGGTGTAAACGAAGCGCTCTACCAACTGAGCTAATCGCCCGCCCCGGGCCGGACCTTTAAGCAGTTAGGGCCGGCTTCGCAAGGCCAAATGAGCGGCGAGTGGCTTGGCCGGGAGCCGGTTTCGGCAACAAAGTTCGGCTTGTCAAAAAACCTTCTCCTGTTTGCTGTTATGCTGTCCGGGTCCGCTTGACACCCGGTGGGTTACCCCTTATCCACCGCCCCAACGACGAACACGGCTGACACGTGCTCGTCCATGCGCGGGTGTAGCTCAGTTGGTTAGAGTGCCGGCCTGTCACGCCGGAGGTCGCGGGTTCGAGCCCCGTCACTCGCGCCATTTCTCCTTTGGGGTCACGTCCCCTTGATGTCGGAGAAATGTCGACGTTGATTTGTCAAAAATCATCTTCTTCGTGACCCAGTCTAGGTCCATTCCTTTCGAATTCTGGCATTGATCCTCATCCATCGACCTGCCCGCCTGTTTGTGGTCGAGCCAGAAGACAATAGCTTCTCGGACAAGAGTCGGGTCTAACCCATTCGCTCCCGCTTACAGTCTCATCCCGCAGTGCCGGGCTTCACCCCTCGGCGAGCAGCGCCTCGACTTCCTGCAGCGTCGGCATGGACGGCGCGGTGCCCGGGCGCGTCACCGAGATGCCGGCGACGGCGCAGGCGAAGCGCACCGCTTCCAGAGGTTCGATCCCCCTCGACAGCGCGGCAGCCAGGCCGCCGTTGAAGGCGTCGCCAGCGCCTGTGGTCTCGACCACCGGGCCGGCGGCGACCGCTGCGACATGCTCGGAACGATCGGCCGTGTGCAGCAGCGCACCGTTTTCGCCAAGCGTCACGATGACCGCCCCAACGCCCTTCTCAAGCAGGCTGTCGGCGGCACGGCGGGCATCGTCAATGGAGGATACCTTGATGCCGGTCAGTTCCTCGGCCTCAGTCTCGTTCGGCGTGACATAGTCGCAAAGCGTGTAGATGCGGTCCGGAAGCTTGGCCGCCGGCGCCGGGTTGAGGATGGTGGTCACCCCTGCCCCGCGCGCGATCTCCAGCGCCCGCAGCGCCGCCTCGATCGGCTGTTCGAGTTGGGTGACGAAGACCCCGGCCGCGCGAATCAGTTCGGCATTTGCCTCGATATCGGCGGGCGAAATCAGCATGGCCGCGCCGGGACTGACGATAATGGCGTTGTTGCCGCTCGTCTCCTCGATGAAGATATAGGCGGCACCGGTGTAGCTTTCCGGTGTGTCGATGACAGCGCTCTTCACGCCGGCCGCGTTCCAGGTCTGTCTCGCCATCTCGGCAAAGGGATCGACGCCGAGGCGGGTAAGGAAGGTGACATCGGCGCCGAGCCGGCCGGCCGCCACCGCCTGGTTCGAGCCCTTGCCGCCGGGGCCGAGCGTGAAGGACGTGCCCAGGATCGTCTCGCCCATGCGCGGCTGGCGGGCGGCGCGGTAGGCCGTATCGGCGACGAAGACGCCCAATATGACAACCGGCTTCATGACGATCGGTTTCGCCGGCATGCCGCTACTCCGCATCCGGTGGCACGACGCCCTTGCGGAACGCAAAACAGCCATAGAAGCGGCGCTCGCCGGTCTGGATGACGCAATAGGCCTTCTTGGCGCGTTCGTAGAAGGCGTAGCGCTCGACCGAGATCATCGGCCAGGCCTTGCCCTCGGCGGCATCGATCTCTTTTTGCACTTCCTGCTGCACGGCGGGAATGTCGTCCGGCTTGCCGACGATCTCCATGCGCGCGGCCGCGTCGTCGACGAAGGTGTCCAGCGGATAGAGCGACAGTACCGCCTTGACCACATCGGCCGCCGACGCATCGATGCGCAGCAGCCGGCCAAGCACGGTCTGGCGCGCCACCGAATCGGACGGGAAATTGGTATCGGCGATAATCAGATCGTCACCGTGGCCCATCGCCCGCAGCGCCTGCAGCACATCGGCATTGAGCAGCGGATTGATTCCTTTGAGCATGGTATTCCTCGCGAAGTTTGCTGGGCGAAATCAGAGACGCTTGCCGCTCTCTGCGTCGAAGAGATGCACCTGGTCGAGCCGCGGTTTCAGGTGCAGTGTGTCGCCCGGCTTGAACTCGTGGCGTTCACGGAACAGCGCCACCATCTCGCCCTCGCCGAAGCGCAGGAACACGAGAGTCTCGGAACCGGTCGGCTCGACCACCGAAATCTTCGCTGGGACACCATCTGGATGGATTTCGAGATGCTCGGGCCGCACGCCGTAGACGACATTGCGGCCATCTTCCACGGTATTGCTCGATGCGATCGGGAACGGCGTCCCGGCGATCTCGACGACGGGCTTGTCGCCCTTGCGCACGACGCCCTTGAGCAGGTTCATCGAGGGCGAGCCGATGAAGCCGGCGACAAACAGATTGGCCGGCCGGTCGAACAATTCCAGCGGCGCGCCGACCTGTTCGATGCGACCGTCGCGCATCACCACGATCTTGTCGGCCATGGTCATGGCCTCGATCTGGTCGTGGGTGACGTAGATGGTGGTGGTCTTCAGTCGTTGGTGCAGTTCCTTGATCTCGGTGCGCATCTGGACACGCAGCTTGGCATCGAGATTGGAGAGCGGCTCGTCGAACAGGAACACCTGCGGGTTGCGCACGATGGCGCGACCCATGGCGACGCGCTGGCGCTGGCCGCCCGAGAGCTGGCGCGGATAGCGCTTGAGGTAGGGGTTGAGGTCGAGGATGTCGGCGGCGCGCTTGACCCGCTCAGTGACCACCGCCGGATCAGTTTTGCGCAGCTTGAGAGCAAAGGCCATGTTCTGCTCGACCGTCTTGTGCGGATAGAGCGCGTAGTTCTGGAACACCATGGCGATGTCGCGCTTGGCCGGCGGCAAATGGTTGACGACGCGCTCGCCGATGGCGATGGTGCCGCCGGAAACCGTTTCCAGCCCGGCCACCATCCTCAGCAGCGTGGACTTGCCGCAGCCGGAAGGCCCGACCAGCACCACGAACTGTCCGTCGGCGATGTCGACGCTGACATCGTGCAGAACCTTGACGGTTCCGAACGCCTTGGCCACATTGCGGATCGCGACTTGAGCCATCATTCCCCCTTCAGTTGCCGTGAAGCTAAACAACGCAAACGGCGAGGGCAAGTCGGTCTCTTATAGATAAAAAACCCATTCACGTTGACACCGCACTTCGTTGTGCGAATAGTGACAGTGCCCGGCTTATGACCCTGTTCCGGGCGCACCGGTACGCTTGTCCGGCACTCAATGCGAGGCGTCGCGGGAGGGAGAATTCGGGCCGCTATTTACGGGAGTCGCTGTCGTTGGGGAACATAATCGGCGCTCCACCATCTGAACCAATTCACGATTGATCTTCTGGGAGGAACGAGATGAAAGTCAGCCTTTATAACCAACTTGTCCGCGCCGGGGCCACCCGCCGCGACGTGCTGAAGGGAGCGGCCAGCATGGCCGCCCTCGCCGCGGCCTCAAGCGCCGGACTTGGTGCCCTGACGCGCCCGGCTGCGGCCGCCGATGACCTGCGCGCGCAGATCCTGCAGATCCCGGGCGTCGGCAAGGGTCAGCCGACCGATGCCGATTTCCAGCAGGTCGGCGAGCTTTGCCTGGGCGCCACCAAGGCCAATGTCAAGGAAGGCGAATTCGCCGGTGTCGAACTCACCTTCATGGGCCTCAACAATCAGAACCTGCACAATGTGCTGTTTCGCGGCTTCCTGAAGCCGTGGGAGACCTATACCGGCGCCAAGATCAACTGGATCGACCTGGCGCAGGCTGACTACAACGCCCGCCTGCAGCAGTCGATTGCGACCGGCACCGTCGATTTCGACATCATCGAAATGGGAGCACCGTTCGAAGGCGACGTCTGCGGCAAGGGTCTCACCTCCGAGATGCCGGACTGGGTCAAGGACCAGATCGACATGAAGGACGTCGTGGCCTATCTGCAGCCGCCGGTCGGCACCTGGGACGGCAAGCAATATCGCGTCACCGTTGACGGCGACGCGCATAACTTCAACTACCGCACCGACGTGTTCGCCGATGCCGACCTCGCCAAGGCCTGGAAGGACGGCGGCGGAGAAGGCGAATGGGGCGTGCCGAAGACCTGGCAGCAGGTGCAGGCGGTGACGAAATTCCTCAAGGGCAAGCAGGTAAACGGCCAGGATGTCTTTGGCTACCTCGATGCGCCCAAGCCCTGGGGCGGTTTCGGCTTCTATTTCCTCGGCAGCCGCGCCAGCGCCTACGCCAAGCATCCCGATGACAAGGCATGGCTGTTCGATGCCGACACGATGAAGCCGCGCGTCAACAATCCGGCATGGGTGCGGGCGATCCAGGACGTCATCGATGCCCTGCCCTCCGAACCTGCCGACCAGATCAACGCCGACCCGAATACCACCGCCTTCCAGCAATTCCTGGCAGGCACCGGTTCGATGGTCACCTGGTGGGGCGACGTCGGTTCGAACGTCAAGACCAACGATTCCTCGGTCGTCGGCGACATCACCGGCTTCTCGATCCTGCCGGGCTCGGACGATGTCTACAACTCCAAGACCGGCCAGTGGGACAAGCTCGCCAGCGGGCCGAACCATGCGCCGAACTGCGCCTATCTCGGCTGGGGCGTCTATGTCATGGCCCGCGTCGACGGCGACGAAAAGAAGAAGAAGGCGGCCTGGTCTGCCGCCGCCCATCTCGGCGGCAAGGACCTGTCGCTCTGGTGCGCGGCCTATCCGTCGGGTTTCCAGCCCTATCGCAACTCGCATTTCAACATTCCGGAATGGGTGGCGGCGGGCTACGACGAGGCGTTCATCACCTCGTATCTGAAGTCGGAAGCCGACAGCTACAACCATCCGAACGCGGCGATCGAGCCGCGTATCCCCGGCATCTTCCAGTATTACAGCGCCGCCGAGGACATTTTGGCCAACACCTTTGCCGGCAAGATGAAGGCGCAGGAAGGCGCCGACGCCATCGCAGCCGCCTGGGAGAAGCTGACCGACCAGATCGGCCGCGACAACCAGATCAAGCTCTACAAGGCCTCACTCGGCATGTAGGTTGAGATAGTGAAACTTGGTCCGGCGGCGTACAGCCGCCGGCCCTCCCCGTGACCGACTTGGCCTCGCCCGGCTCGGCCGGTGATCGAGCCACCTGGGAACGGGCAAGACGCGGGGCTGCCCGGCCCCTGGCTGCACAGACTCTGTCGACAAGTGAATGGCCGGCAGGCGCCGTGCCATCCGACCTGATACCGCGGAGCCGCAAACGGCTTGGCTGGGCGCTGATGGCTGCTGCAACGCTAGGCCTTCTGGCGGTGATTGCGCTGCAGATCCTTTACAAGAGCGATGTCGACACTATCGACTTCGAGACGTGGCGGCCGGTGGTCTACGCCTATGTGCTGTGGGGTGTCGCGCTCGGCATCGGCCAGGTGCTGACGCGCGGCGAGGATGGCCAGCGCGCGTTGTTCCTGCTGCCGGCGCTGCTGTTCACCATTGCCATGGTGATCTTCCCGACATTGTTCGGCTTCTACATCGCGCTGACCGACTGGAACCTCAGTTCCTTCAGCGGCCGGCAGTTCAACGGGCTCGACAATTTCTGGCAGATGCTGAACGACGCCTATTATCGCAACGCCCTGTTCAACATGGTGCTCTACGTGCTGGCCGTGTTCGTCGAATATGTCATCGCCTTTGGCCTGGCGCTGCTGCTCAACGCGCAGATCCGGGCGCGAAAATTCTTCCGCGTCGTCTTTCTCATGCCCCTGATGCTGTCGCCGGTGGCTGTGTCGTGGATGATCGGCAAGTCGCTGATGGAATACCGCTTCGGGCCGGCCGCAACGCTGGCGCGGCATCTCGGCTGGGAAAACCCGGCCTTCTTCTCCAATCCGATCACCGCCCGCATCTCGATCATGGTGCTCGATGCCTGGACGTTCATCCCGTTCATGATGATCATGCTGCTTGCCGGCCTGCAGGCGATGTCGCGCGAGGTGCTCGAGGCAGCGCGTGTCGATGGCGCCACCGCCTGGCAGACCTTCTGGCAGGTCACCTTCCCGCTGATGCTGCCGGTCTCGGTGACGGCGGTCATCCTGCGCATCATCTTCAAGCTGAAGCTCGCCGATATCATCATCACCGTTACCTCCGGCGGCCCGGGCGGCGCGACTGATTCGGTGTCGAGCTTCATCTACCGCGAATATCGCGACCGTTCGAATGTCGGCTACGGCACGATGCTGGCGATGGCCTATTTGATCATCATCATCGTGTTTGTGACCTGGCTACTGAAATTCGCCAGCCGCTTCGTGCGCAACGTCAACTGATCGGGCCGGCAAGATGAGCGTTCAAACCACCGACTTTGCCGCCTCCGAAATCCGCTCGCCGGCGGCGTTCTTCGCCAACCGCGTCTTCATCTACGGTGCCCTCATCTTCTGGGCCTTCATCTGCCTGTTCCCAATCTATTGGACGATAACCACCTCGTTCAAGACCGCGGTCGACGTCACCCAGGGCCATCTGATCCCGTTCGTCGATTTCAAACCCGACTGGAAGGGCTGGCGTTCGCTTGGCCTGTCGCCGGACTCGATCTTTCGGACGTCGACGGTGCGCGACGAATTCATCAAGCGCTTCATGAATTCGGTCATCACTTCGGTCGGCGCGTCGACCCTCGCCATCGTCATCGGCAGCCTCGCCGCCTATGGGCTGACCCGCTATCGTTACAAGTTCGCCTGGTTCAGGAACGAGGACATTTCCTTCTTCTTCCTGTCGCAGTTGATCCTGCCGCCGGTGGTATTGGCCCTGCCCTTCCTCGTGCTCTACCGGGAAGTCGGCCTGCTCGACACGCGCGTCGGGCTGATCCTGCTCTACACGCTGATGGTACTGCCGATCGTCATCTGGATCATGCGCGACCAGTTCAATTCGATCCCTGTCGAGCTGGAGGAGGCAGCACTCGTCGATGGCCTGTCGATCTGGGGTGCCTTCTTGCGCATCGTCATGCCGATCGCGCTGCCGGGCATGGTCGCGGCCTTCATCCTGGCGATGGTGCTGTGCTGGAACGAGTATTTCTTCGCCGCGCTTTTGACCTCGACCGATGCCAAGACCATTCCTGTCATGGTGGCGAGCCAGACCGGCTCACAAGGCATCAACTGGTGGTCGATGGCAGCGCTTGCCACCGCGGCCATCACACCGCTCGCCGTCATCGGCATTGCGCTCGAGCGTTACCTGATCATGGGCATGACGGCGGGCGCGGTGAAATAGGCGATGGCCAACAAATACTGGTTCGCACGCAACAGGCGCGGCAGCGGCTACGCCAAAGGCGTGATGCCGATCAGTTGGGAAGGCCGGGCCGTAGTCGCCGGTTTTGTGATGGCGATGATTGCCGGCGGCTTGATCATGCTGCTTCTCGGCCTCTACGCGAACCTGATGGCACTCGGCATCGTGATTTACGTCCTGCTGGCTATCTGCGGCGCCGGCACGTTCATCTGGGCTGCGGCGACCAAGGTCGATCCCGAAAAGACCATGGCCGACTATCAGGCGGAAAGGCTAAGAGCCCGGTCGTCCGGGATCTAGACAGCACCTAACCCAAAAGTGTTGCCCGCAAATGATCGAGGATCATGGCAACCCCTTTTTGCCCCAGTTCCGCCGAGGCTTCGGGCGCACTTGCCGTGTACCAGCCGGTGTTGTCGGCGAAGCGGCCGGCATCCACCGCTTCCGGGCACAGCGCCAGCATCAGTGACGTCTCGCCGGTGCCGGCATGGTCGAACGGGTACTGGCTGTGCATTGAAGCCGGCATCAGCGGATGCACCTGTACCCAGTTGAAGAAATTGCTGCCCTCGGCGTGCTCGGCATAATAGTCAGCCATCGCCGCAGAGCCCCACCAGCCTTCGCCGCGTTCTTTCTCCAGGAAGCGGAAGATCGCTTGTCGGCCGGCGGCCTTGAAGGCGAGATCGGTTGGCATGCCGGCAGCAAAATTCTCGGTTTGGTGGTGAATGATGGCGTGGATGTTGCGGAAGCCAATGCGCAGCAAGCTGTAGAACAATTCTTCCGCAAATGGCGCCAGCACATTGCCGCCGACCTGCACCGAGCCGCTGCCTTCCGGCGCCGCAACGGCATAGCTTGCCGCGCCGTAATAGAAGGGCGGCAGAATGACGATTTCGGCCTCCGTTTCGAACAGTTCCAGGCTCTTGACCACGGCCAGCGTGTCCATGCCGACGGCCATGTGCTCGCCGTGATATTCGAGCACACCGAGCGGCAACACGACCGGCCGGTTCTCGGCGATCGCCTTGCGGATCTGGTGCGGCAGCATCAGTTCGTAGCGCATGACACCTACTCCATATTGGTGTGGCGGGCGCGCATCGCTTCCGGCGAGACGCCGGTCAGATCCCTGAGCTTCAGCACCATCACTTCGAAGAGGACGAACAGCGCGCCTTCGAACACCGAGCCCATCGGCAGGACGGATGTCTTTTCCGGACCCTGGTCGTCGGCCATGGTCTGAGCCGGGATAAGCAGCGTGAAGTCGGCCAGCTTCGCGGCAGTGCTGTCGGCTTGCGCGGTGAGCAGCAGGACGACGGCACCGGCCTCGCGCGCGACCCGCATCAAGGTCAGCACCGTCGATGTCTCGCCCGGGCCGGAGCTGGCGAGGAAGACATCGCCCGCGCCCAGCGGCGGCGTGGTCATGTCGCCGACGACCGACACCGGCAGACCGAGATGGTAGAGCCGCATGGCAAAACCCTGGACCTGCAGCGCCTCGCGGCCGCAGCCATAGGTGACGATCTTTTTCGCGCCGGCCAAGATGGCGCAAGCCGCGTCAATGCGGCTTTCGTTGATACGCTCCAGCACGGTGCCAAGCTCGCTCAGCGCAATCCCAAACAGGTTTTCGCCGTCGTCCGTCATGACATTTGCACCAGCTTGCAGGTACCGGAGAACCACATGAACATCTCAGTCACATTTGCCCCGAACAGCTTGTTTTCATTCATGCTATCACCGCGAAAATTGGTGTCCAACGGCACGCAGTGCTTTTGATGCGCTACAGCCGTGATAGTGTCACGGCAAATCGTAAATGAGGAAACGACAGCATATGAAGACACGGCATTTCGACCGCATCGGCAATGGCGGCATCAACTTCACCGAGCTCGGCTTCGGCACCGCGCCGCTCGGCAATCTCTATCGCGCCGTGTCCGATGAGGATGCCAATGCCACGCTGGAGGCGGCATGGCGGGTCGGCTGCCGCTACTACGACACAGCACCGCTCTATGGGCTCGGCCTCGCAGAAACGCGGCTTAATCCGTTCCTGCGTTCGAAGAGGCGCGACGACTACGTGCTGTCGAGCAAGGTCGGGCGCATCATGCGCGCCTGCCCGCCGGAACAGCGCACCGGCATCGGCAAGTTCTTCGACACGCCGTCGCGCCGCGAGGTCTACGACTACAGCTATGACGGCGTCATGCGCTCGTTCGAAGCCTCGCTGGAACGGCTCGGCGTCGACCGCATCGACATCCTCTTCGTGCACGATGTCGACATCTTCACTCATGGCAGCAAGGAAGCCTCGGACCAGCGCATCCAGGAATTCATGAGCTCGGGCTACTATGGATTGCTGGCACTGCGCGACCAGGGCGTAATCAAGGCGTTCGGCGGCGGCATCAATGAGTGGCCGGTTGCCCAGACGCTGGCCGAGCGCGGCGATTTCGACCTGTTTCTGCTTGCCGGGCGCTATACGCTGCTGGAGCAGGAGGCGCTGCAGTCTTTCCTGCCTCTATGCCAGCAACGCGGCATCGGCATCGTTCTCGGCGGGCCGTACAATTCCGGCATTCTGGCAACCGGGCCGAAGCCCGGCGCCTACTACAATTATTCGGAAGCGCCGCAGGATATCATGGACCGCGTCACCCGCATCGAGGCCGTCTGCAAGCGCCACGGCGTGCGCCTGATCGAGGCGGCGCTGCAGTTTCCGCTGCTGCATCCTTCGGTCGTGTCGGTAGTCCCGGGCGGCCAGCGGCCGGGCGAAGTCGAAAGCAATCGCTCGCTGCTCGACACAAAACTGCCATCGGCGCTGTGGGCCGATCTCAAGAAAGAAGGCTTGATGCGCACGGATGCGCCGACGGCATAGCGCCGCCTTTCCAACGACCTGCGGGCACAGAAAAGAAAAACCGGATATGCCGGCTTTTCTTTTCTCTGAAAGACTTAAGGAGGCGCTTAGTTGACCGCGTCCTTGAGGCCCTTGCCGGCCGAGAACTTCGGCACGGTGCGCGCCGGGATCTTCACTTCCGCACCGGTCTGCGGATTGCGGCCGGTCGACGCGGCGCGTTTTGACACGGTGAAATTTCCGAAGCCGACAAGCCGGACATCGCCGCCCTTTTTCAGTTCGCCGGTGATGACGGAAAACACCGCATCAACCGCCGACTGCGCGTCACCCTTCGAAATACTCGCGGCATCGGCGACAGCGGACACCAGTTCGTTCTTGTTCATAAAAATTCCCTTCCATGAGAAAACCGGAGCACTCGACTCATCCGGCAGGAAACGGACTTTAGAAAGAAGCGCTCCGCCAACCAAGTCGAAAAGCGCCAAGAAAGTCGAAAAAAGCCCGGAAATCCGGGGTTCTTCACATGAAAAAGCCGGGCTCAAGGCCCGGCTCTCTCTTGTGCATTGCAACTTTAGCAAGAACTAATGCGCCAGCGATTTACCTGCCTCGTCTCCGACATCGACCACGGCGGGCGCATTGACGGGTTCGACCCACTGGATCGGTTCCGGCATGCGCACCAGCGCATGGCGCAACACTTCGCCAACGCGTGAGACCGGAATGATCTCCATGCCGCTCTTCACGTTCTCCGGAATCTCCGCCAGATCCTTGGCGTTCTCTTCCGGGATCAGCACCTTCTTGATGCCGCCGCGCAGTGCGGCAAGCAGCTTTTCCTTAAGGCCGCCGATCGGCAGCACCCTGCCGCGCAGCGTGATCTCGCCGGTCATCGCCACATCGGCCTTGACCGGGATACCGGTCAACACCGAGACGATCGCCGTCGCCATCGCCACGCCAGCCGACGGTCCGTCCTTAGGCGTTGCGCCTTCTGGCACGTGCACGTGGATATCGCGCTTGTCGAACAGCGGCGGCTCGACGCCGAAATCGATGGCCCGCGAGCGGACGTAAGACGCCGCCGCCGAGATCGATTCCTTCATCACGTCGCGCAGATTGCCGGTCACCGTCATGCGGCCCTTGCCGGGCATCATGACGCCTTCCACCGTCAACAGCTCGCCGCCGACTTCCGTCCAGGCGAGCCCGGTGACCACGCCGACCTGATCGTCGCTCTCGACCTGGCCGAAGCGGAAGCGCGGAACACCAAGGTAATCGGCAAGATTGTCCGCCGTGATGTTGATCGTCTTCTTCTTCGTCTTCAGGATCTCGGTCACCGCCTTGCGCCCGAGCTTCATCAGCTCGCGCTCCAGGCTCCTGACGCCCGCTTCACGGGTGTAGGTCTGGATGATGCCGCGGATCGCGTCCTCGCCGACGGAGAACTCCTTCGGCTGCAACGCGTGGTCGCGGATCACCTTGGGCATCAGGTGACGCTTGGCGATTTCGATCTTCTCGTCCTCGGTGTAACCGGCGATACGGATGATCTCCATGCGGTCCATCAAGGGCGCAGGGATGTTCAGCGTGTTCGCCGTCGTCACGAACATCACGCTCGACAGGTCGTATTCGACCTCGAGGTAATGGTCCATGAACGTCGAGTTCTGCTCGGGATCGAGCACCTCGAGCAAAGCCGATGACGGATCGCCGCGGAAATCCTGGCCCATCTTGTCGATCTCGTCGAGCAGGAAGAGCGGGTTGGATTTCTTCGCCTTCTTCATCGACTGGATGACCTTGCCGGGCATCGAGCCGATATAGGTGCGGCGGTGACCACGGATCTCGGCCTCGTCGCGCACGCCGCCCAGCGCCATGCGGATGAACTCACGACCGGTCGCCTTGGCGATCGACTTGCCGAGCGAGGTCTTGCCGACGCCGGGAGGTCCGACGAGGCACAGGATCGGCCCCTTCAGCTTCTTCTGGCGGCTCTGCACGGCGAGGTATTCGACGATGCGGTCCTTGACCTTGTCGAGGCCGAAATGATCCGTATCGAGCACGTTCTGGGCAAAGGCCAGATCCTGCTTGACCTTGGAGTTCCTGCCCCACGGGATCGACAGCAGCCAGTCGAGATAGTTGCGCACGACGGTCGATTCAGCCGACATCGGCGACATCGTCCGCAGCTTCTTCAGTTCGGCTTCTGCCTTTTCGCGGGCCTCCTTGGAGAGCTTGGTCTTCTTGATGCGCGCCTCGATCTCGGCGGCCTCGTCGCGGCCGTCCTCGCCTTCGCCGAGCTCCTTCTGGATCGCCTTCATCTGCTCGTTGAGGTAGTATTCGCGCTGCGTCTTCTCCATCTGGCGCTTGACGCGCGAGCGGATGCGCTTCTCGACCTGGAGCACCGAGATTTCGGCTTCCATGAAGCCCATCGCCTTCTCCAGCCGTTCCTTGACGGAAAGCGTGGCGAGCATCTCCTGCTTCTCGGGGATCTTGATGGCAAGATGCGAAGCGACCGTGTCGGCGAGCTTGGAATAGTCGTCGATCTGGCTGGCGGCACCCACCACTTCGGGCGAGATCTTCTTGTTCAGCTTGACGTAGTTCTCGAAGTCGGTGACGACGGAACGGGCCAGCGCCTCGACCTCGACCTCTTCCTCCTCCGGTTCGACCAGCGCCGCAGCACGGGCTTCATGGAAGTCGGGACGGTCGGTGAACGCAACGATTTTCGCGCGCGAGGCGCCTTCGACCAGCACCTTCACGGTGCCGTCTGGCAGTTTCAGCAATTGCAGCACATTGGCGAGCGTGCCGATGTCAAAGATGGCATCGGGCTCCGGATCGTCGTCGGCGGCATTCATCTGGGTCGCAAGCAGGATCTGCTTTTCCTGACCCATCACTTCTTCCAGCGCCTTGATCGACTTTTCACGCCCGACGAAGAGCGGAACGATCATGTGCGGGAACACCACGATGTCGCGCAGTGGGAGGACTGCGAAGACGCCGTCGCTGGGAGCCTTGGATAATTTGGCCATTGTCCAACCTTTCATGTCGCGGCCGCCAATCGGCCAACCGCGAATCTCATATTAACGACCGGGGATCGTTCCGCCTACCACCGTTTGTGACGGGAGTTTTACAGCACAGAATTCGGCACCACGGCCTTCTGCCTTTAGTTGGAGGCACGGCGGGTAAAGATCAAGGGTCAACACGGTCCGTCCCTCCAATCCGCAGCCATTACGCGGCGCCGTACGCGGTGTGCGACAGCAAAACGGCGCCCCGCGGCGCCGTTTCAGAAAAATCCATTGCCGGCTCACGTCAGGCGCTGACGTTGCCCTTCTTTTCCTTCTGCTCGGAATAGATGTAGAGCGGCCTGGCGTTGCCTGACACCACCTCTTCCGAAATAACCACTTCGCGCACGCCTTCGAGCGCCGGCAGCTCGAACATGGTGTCGAGCAGAATCGCTTCCATGATCGAACGCAGGCCGCGCGCGCCGGTCTTGCGCTCGATGGCGCGCTTGGCGATCGCCGACAGCGCGTTCTCGTGGAAGGTCAGGTCAACATTCTCCATCTCGAACAGCCGCTGATACTGCTTGACCAGCGCGTTCTTCGGTTCGGTCAGGATCTGGATCAGTGCCGGCTCGTCGAGATCCTCCAGCGTCGCCAAGACAGGCAGACGGCCTACGAACTCGGGAATGAGGCCGAACTTCAACAGATCCTCAGGCTCGACCAGGCGGAAAACATCGCCGGTGCGGCGATCCTCGGGCGAAGCGACGATGGCGCCGAAACCGATCGAGGTCTTCCTGCCGCGATCCGAGATGATCTTGTCCAGGCCGGCAAAAGCGCCGCCGCAGATGAACAGGATGTTGGCGGTGTCGACCTGCAGGAATTCCTGCTGCGGATGCTTCCTGCCGCCCTGCGGCGGCACGGAGGCAACGGTGCCTTCCATGATCTTCAAAAGTGCCTGCTGCACGCCCTCGCCCGAGACGTCGCGGGTGATCGACGGGTTGTCCGACTTGCGCGAGATCTTGTCGATCTCGTCGATATAGACAATGCCGCGCTGGGCGCGCTCGACATTGTAGTCGGCCGACTGCAACAGCTTCAGGATGATGTTCTCGACGTCCTCGCCGACATAGCCGGCCTCGGTCAGCGTCGTCGCGTCGGCCATGGTGAAGGGAACGTCGATGATGCGGGCCAGCGTCTGCGCCAGCAACGTCTTGCCGCAACCGGTCGGGCCGATCAGCAGGATGTTCGACTTCGCCAGCTCGACGTCGTTGTTCTTGCCGGCATGGGCGAGGCGCTTGTAGTGGTTGTGGACGGCCACCGACAGCACGCGCTTGGCGTAGGGCTGGCCGATGACGTAGTCGTCGAGAACCTTGAGGATTTCCTGCGGGGTCGGCACGCCCTCGCGCGACTTCACCATCGAGGTCTTGTTCTCCTCGCGGATGATGTCCATGCACAGCTCGACGCATTCGTCGCAGATGAACACCGTCGGCCCGGCGATCAGCTTGCGCACTTCGTGCTGGCTTTTGCCGCAAAACGAGCAATAAAGCGTGTTCTTGGAATCACCGCTGTTGTTGCCGACCTTGCTCATTTTCATGTCCTTTCATGGCCGCCCGCCGATGGTCTGGTTGAAAGGGCGCATATTCAATCTATCGCGGGAATCCGCCGCCGCCAGTGCCCCGGCTCCCGCAACGCATTCCGTACGAAACACAAATCGGAAAACGGGGCAATGATTCGAACAACCCCACGCAAAGCTAAGCCGTCGAAAATCAACATAGCCTTAACGTAGGCAATTGCACCCGTCGAGGGAACAGCCAATTGTGGCCGAAATGCCGCAAGCTGCGCCAAAAGCGTGTGATCCCGCCACTCACTGCCACCGCGGGGCCACCGCGTGCCTATAAGGCAATACCTTCGACCGGCTCACGTGACGAAATGACCTTGTCGATAAGGCCGAAATCCCTGGCCTCGTCGGCAGTCATGAAATGGTCACGGTCGAGCGTTTTTTCAATCTCATCGTAGCTCTTGCCGGTGTGCTTGACGTAAACCTCGTTGAGGCGGCGCTTCAGCTTGATGATGTCCTGGGCATGGCGCTCGATGTCGGAGGCCTGGCCCTGGAAGCCGCCGGACGGCTGGTGGACCATGATGCGGGCGTTCGGCGTGGCAAAGCGCATGTCCTTGTGGCCCGCCGTCAAGAGCAGCGATCCCATCGATGCGGCCTGGCCGATGCAGAGCGTCGACACGGCGGGCTTGATGAACTGCATGGTGTCGTAGATCGCCATGCCGGAGGTGACGACGCCGCCGGGCGAGTTGATATAAAGGTTGATTTCCTTCTTCGGATTCTCCGCCTCGAGGAACAGCAGCTGCGCGCAGACCAGCGTCGCCATGCCGTCCTCGACCGGGCCGGTGATGAAAATGATGCGCTCCTTGAGGAGCCGCGAGAAAATGTCGTAGGCCCGCTCGCCGCGATTGGTCTGTTCGACCACCATCGGAACGAGGTTCATGTAGGTTTCGACGGGGTTCTTCATGGACTATCCCTTTTTGAGGATGGGATTCCGGCGCCGGAGATTTGCAATCGGGCAGAATCGGTTCTGGATCGTTATTATGTAAATAGGATGCCGGCTCACCCTAGCGCAAGGCCGCCTCTCCTAGCCATCCGGTTAAGTCGAATCAAGGTTTCCAAACCAAGTTTCGCCCGTCGCCGTGCCGGCAGCCCTCTCCTGCCGCCGGAAGGGACGCTCATGCTTGGCCGTTTTTTAGCAGTTTCTTAACCGCATCGCTTAACGAAAAGCGGTGAAACCGCTTTTTCCAGCCGCGGCTTGCCCTACAATCCAACGTTGAACCCGCTTCACGCAGTTCAAACAGGGGGGGTGCGATGATCAGGAAAACCGCTTCCTTGGCTCTTACCGGCATCGCCGTACTCGGCATGGCATCCGAAACGGCGGCCGGCGGACGCGCGGTTGAATGCTACGAGCAGGTCAACCAGCCGGCCGTCTACGACACGGTCTATGAGAACGTGCTCGTCAGCCCAGCCGGCCAGCAGGTGGAATACGAGGCGCCAATCTACGGGACGCGCGAGCGCGTGGTGCAGATCGCGCCGGCGCGCGTCAGCTACGAGATCGTGCCCGCCATCACCCGCACCATCTACCGCTCCGTGAGGGTCGATGACGGCGGCTATTCCTGGGAATGGCGCATCATTCATGGCCGCAAGGTGCTGTGCAAGGTCAGGCACAAGGCGCGCTATGAACGCGTGGCCGAGATCGTCGTGGTTGAGCCGGAACGCCGGCGGCGCGTTGTCCTCCCCGCCGAATATGAGAGCGTCGCCGAAGAGGTGCTGGTGCGGCCGGAGCAACGGCGCATCGTCGACATTCCAGCGTCGTATCAGACGGTGGCTCGCCGCGTGGTGGTCAGGGAGGGCTCATCCAGCTGGCGGCGCGTGCATATTCCGAGGCATTGCCGATACTAGGCGCTCAGGCCGTCTCCGCCCTGAGCCATTTCTTCAGGCCGTCGACATCGCCATTGCCGACGCAGGCCGCAACCCTTCTGCCAACTGCCGCGCCGAACTTGTAGCCGTGGCCGGAGCAGGCCGAGACGACCAGGCATCTGCCTTTCTGGTGGGCCAGAAATTTCTCGTCGGCGGTAAAGGTGTAGGCGCAGGTGACCACTTCGGTGACCTTGTACTCCTCGATACGGGCAATCGGCGGCGAAAACAGATTGCGGATCGCCTCACCCTCGCCTGGTACCGGTTGACGGTTCCAGTCGGCATCGCTGGTCGGTACTCGGTGCAGGCCTGAGCCGAACTTCATGCCGGCGCCGCCGGAGGGCGGGATCACGTAGCCGTCGACGGAGCCACCGACGTCGAGCACAACCGGTGCTGCCTGCCAGGCTGCCTTCAGGTCCACTGGCGGTTCGACATAGGCGAGCGCGGTGCGCCAGGTTTTCAGCTCGCCATCCAGCTCCGGGAACAGTTTTAGCACCCAGGCGCCGGCGGCGACGACGATCCGGTCGGCCTGCATCGTCTCGCCGCTCGCAAGCACGACATGTCCGGCGTCGGCGTCGATCTCGACCACCTTGCTGTTTTCGAAGACATTGGCGCCGTTCGCGCGCAGCCATCTGGCGAGGCCCGAGGCGATCTTGCGGCAGTGCAAGGCGCCACCGTCCGGTGAAAAATACGCATAGCGAAATGAACCTGGTTCCAGGAACGGCCAGCGTTCGACCGCGGCATCCGGCTCGAACAATTCGAACGGGTAGTTCCCGGCTTCCATGCCTTCGCGGTATTCCTCGGCCTCATCTCCCGGCTCGCGCGAAATACAGATGAAACCGCGTGGATCGAGATGGCTTTCACCGAGATCGGACCACATCTCGTCCCAAGCTTGATAGGCTTCGGTGATCAGCCGGCCGTAGCCCGTCCTGGCCCGATAGGCGCGGCGAATGATGCGATGGTGGTCGCCGGAGGCGGCGAGCGGATTGGGGATCGGTCCCTGCTCGACGATCGAGACGAGGTGACCGGCCTTGACCAGCGACCACGCCGTGGAAAGCCCGGCAATGCCTGCACCGACCACGATCACATTCATGAAAACCGTCCTTCCACAACCGCTTTGGTGGCTCACCTCACGGGAGGGCCAACATACGGTCTGGCACCAGACTGGCAAGCCTTGGAGCGCCGCGCGTCCTTCGACGCGCAAAGGACGCTCCAACACTTTGAATCTGCGCATGATCCTTTCCGAAAACCGATTCCGGTTTTCGGGGTCATGCGCTAATGGTCTGGCATGACCGAATTGAAGCCGCCCTACCTTGCCTTTGATCCAGCCACCCGCCGACTGCGGCTCGATCCGCACGAGCCGGCTTTTTTTCAGGACCCTTACGAAGCCTACGCTTACCTGCACGGTGCATCGAGCGCCATCTTCTGGGAAGAATTTGGTTTCTGGTGCTTTGGCGGCTTCGACGACGTCAACCGTCTGCTGCGCGATCGCCGCTTCGGCCGGCAGAACCCGGCCGGCATTCCGGACAGCCGGGGCATCGGCCAGGATCGCACGCATCTCAGCGCCTTCGACGGCATCGAGGCCAATTCGATGCTGGAGCTGGAACCGCCCGTCCACACACGGCTCAGAACGCTGGTCAACCGCGCCTTCGTCTCGCGCCAGGTCGAGCGGCTCAGGCCGCGCGTCGAGGCGCTGGCCAACGAACTGATCGACCGTTTCGAACCAGGGGAAGTCGACCTGCTGCCGGCGTTCGCAGCTCCCTTGCCGATCACCATCATTGCCGAGATGCTCGGCGTACCGGTCGACATGGGGCCGCAGTTGCTCGACTGGTCGCATCGGATGGTCGCCATGTACATGCATGGCCGCACCCGCGAGACGGAGGACACGGCCAATCGCGCCGCGCGCGACTTTTCGGATTTTTTGCGCGGCTATGTGGCCGAGCGGCGAAAGAGGCCGGGCGAGGATCTTCTGTCGCTGCTGATTGCGGCACAGGAGGACGGCCAAAAACTGTCGGAGGACGAACTGGTGTCCTCGGCCATCCTGCTACTCAACGCCGGTCACGAGGCGACCGTTCACCAGACAGGCAATGCGGTGCGCTCGATCCTTGCGCAAGGCGGCGACCCGCACCGCTTCTTCGCCTCACCGGAAGCAACAGCCGCGACGGTCGAAGAGTGCCTGCGCTTCGACGCGCCGCTGCACATGTTCACGCGTTATGCCTATCAGGAGGTCGAGGCTGGGCCTGGGATCATCGTGGGCCCTGGCGGGACGATCGGTCTGCTGCTCGGCATGGCCAATCGCGATCCCGTCGCCTTTACCGAGCCCCTCGCCTTCAGGCCGGACCGCGCCGACCAGAAAAACCTGTCGTTCGGCGCCGGCATTCATTTCTGCATCGGCGCGCCGCTCGCCCGGCTCGAATTGCAGGTGTCGCTGAAAACCTTGTTCGAACGCCTGCCGCAGCTGCATCTTGCCGAACAGCCGCGCTTCCAAGACAGCTATCATTTCCATGGGCTGGAAACGCTCGCCGTGGGCTTTTGAGCATTCGGTCCGGCAGGCTCAGCCGCAAGGGTGATCAAAGCTTGATCACATACTCCTTGCGAGTCGTTTCAAGGACTTCCCAGCTGCCCTTAAAGCCCGGCCTCAGCACGAAACTATCGCCGGCCCCGACAGTGCGCGCATCGCCGCCGTCTTCGGCGATCACCGAGACCCCTGACAGGATGTGGCAGAACTCCCATTCATCATATTCGATGCGCCATTTGCCTGGCGTCGCTTCCCAAATGCCGGCATAGAGGCCGCCGTCCTGTTCCTCGACATTCCAGGTGCGGAATTTCGGATCGCCCGAAATCAGGCGATCCGGCGCCGGTGCGCCAAGTTCCGGTGCGACGGTTTCGACGCCGACGGAAAGAAATCTCGGCGTGGTCATGGCGATCAGACCTTGGCGAGAGCCTGTTCCAGATCGGCGACGATGTCGTTGACGTCCTCGATGCCGACCGAAAGCCTGACCGTGTCCGGCCCTGCTCCCGCGTTGATCTTCTGCTCGTCGGAAAGCTGGCGATGCGTGGTCGACGCTGGGTGGATGACCAGCGACTTGGTGTCGCCGACATTGGCCAGGTGCGAGAACAGTTCGAGCGCTTCGACGAATTTGATGCCCGCCGCGTAGCCGCCCTTCAACCCGAAGGTGAACACCGCGCCGGCGCCGAGCGGCGAGTACTTCTTCTGCAACGCATTGTTCTTGTCGTCGGGCAGGCCGGGATAGGACACCCAGGCAACCTTGGGGTGGTTGGAGAGCCACCCGGCGACCGCCACCGCATTGTCGCAGTGGCGCTGCATCCTGAGCGGCAAGGTTTCCAGGCCGGTCAGGATCAGGAAAGCGTTGAACGGCGAAATCGCCGCGCCGATGTCGCGCAGGCCGAGCACGCGGGCAGCGATGGCAAAGGCGAAATTGCCGAAGGTTTCGTGGAGGACGAGGCCGCCATATTCGGGGCGCGGCTCCGACAGCATCGGATACTTGCCCGACTTCGACCAATCGAAGGTGCCGCCATCGACGATGGCGCCGCCGATGGAATTGCCGTGACCGCCGATGAACTTGGTCAGCGAATGCACGACGATGTCGGCGCCATGTTCGATCGGCCGCAGCAGATAGGGCGAGGCCAGTGTGTTGTCGACGATCAACGGCAGGCCGTGCTTGCGGGCAATGTCGCCGATCTTCTCGATGTCGACGAAGACGCCGCCCGGATTGGCCAGGCTTTCGATGAAGATCGCCTTGGTCCTGTCGTCGATCTGGCTCTCGAAGGTCGAGATGTCGTTGGTGTCGGCCCAGCGCACCTGCCAACCGAAATTCTTGAAGGCATGGCCGAACTGGTTGATCGAGCCGCCGTAAAGCTTTGTCGCCGAAACGAAATTGTCGCCGGGCTGCATCAGATTGTGGAAGACCAGCACCTGCGCGGCATGGCCGGAGGCGACCGCAAGGCCTGCCGTGCCGCCTTCGAGTGCCGCGATGCGCTCTTCCAGCACTGCCTGGGTCGGGTTCATGATGCGGGTGTAGATGTTGCCGAACGCCTTCAGCCCGAACAGCGAGGCGGCATGGTCGGCATCGTCGAAGACGAAGGAGGTCGTCTGGTAGATCGGCGTCGCTCGCGCCCCAGTCGCCGGATCCGGCTTGGCGCCGGCATGGACGGCGAGCGTGTTGAACCCGGGCGTGCGCTGAACCATGTCGATATTCCTCTCCTGCCCACTGATACGGCCGGCATTGTTGGCCGATCATTGGCGCGAATGCAAAGGAGAAAAATTCCAGCCGACTTGTTCCTTCGGTGCAACCGGCTCGGGCATCGCGGGCTGAGGAGAATGGATTTGCGCCTCGCAAAAGATTGGGCCGGCGTGGCTCCCCGCCACAAGCCTGCTTCGCCGGCTCGCCACCCCGCGAAGCCGCCGCCTTCTTCCATAAGCCATCCGTAAGTCCGGCTCTGTCAGCCTGCGCGTCGGCAGCAATTTACTGCCTCCGACCATGGCAACAACCATGGGACTCCCAAGCATCCGCTGATGGACAAAGGCGATTATTCAAGGAGTATCTCAATGACGCTGCTGATCAGTCTGCAAAGCATCAAGTGCCTCAACGAGACCAACGAGCTTTCGGCTTCCGACGAAGTCTACGTCCTGGTGAGCGTGGCGAACATGCGCCCCACCGCGCCGGGACTGCCCGCCGTGCCGGACCTCCAGGTCTTCAGCTTCGGCATCTTCGAGGACATGGACGACGATGACGAGCATCCCGTCACCGTGAACAGGCAACCGTTCTGGGGCACGAACGGAACCCCTCAGCCCATCCAGAATCCGGCCGACGTGGCAATTGTCGTCTCGCTGATGGAGCAGGACAACGGCTCGCCAAATCAATACCGGAACCTGGTGAGCATCAGGGGGGCGGCCTCGCTTACGGCGTCGCTCGGTGACCCCGACCCGCGCAATCGCGCGGCGCGGCTAACCAGCGACATCGGCAGCGTGTTGAACGGCATCGACCTGCCGATCCCCTTCGCGCTCGACGACGACCATCTCGGCACGCAGGAGCTCAGGCTGGAGGGGGCAGACCTGATAGATTTCGGCGTCAGGGACCGGCGCATGATCATCGAAGGCGACGGCGGAACCTACGAGCTGATCTTCCGGATCACCTTCGTCGGGACGTTGCGCGACGTGCCCGGCGTCAAGGGCATCGCATCGCTGGCCCGCATTCCGGGAAGCATGGAAATCTGGTGGGCCAGCCCCAGCGGGTCGATCGAGGTCGGCTTCTGGTACGACGGTGGCCGTTGGAACCGCTATCGCCTGGCACCGGACGGAAGTGCCGCGCCTGGCACCGCCATCGCCGCCGTCTCACGTATCCCGCAAAGCATGGAGGAATGGTGGATCGGCCCAGCTGGATCGGTCGAAGCCAACTTCTGGTACGAGGGGGGCCAGCCGACCCGCTATCAGCTGGCGCCGAACGGCAGCGCCGCTCCCGATGGCGGCATCGTAGCGGTATCGCGCATCCCGAACAGCATGGAGGTCTGGTGGATCGGTCCCAACGGCTCGATCGAGGCGGCCTTCTGGTACGAAGGGGGCCAGTGGACACGTTATCAGCTGGCACCGGACGGCAGCGCGGCGCGCGGCGGCAGTATCGCAGCCGTCTCGCGCATCCCGAACAGCATGGAGGTCTGGTGGATCGGGCCCAACGGCTCGATCGAAGTCGCCTTCTGGTATGAGGGCGGCCAATGGACGCGGTATCAGCTTTCACCGGACGGCAGCGCCGCCGTCGGCGGCACCATCGCCACGCTGTCGCGCATCCCGAACAGCCTCGAGCTCTGGTGGATCGGGCCGCACGGATCGGTCGAAGCCAACTTCTGGTATGAAGGCGGCCAGCCCACCCGCTATCAGCTCGCGCCGAACGGCAGCGCCGCGATCAATGGCGGCATTGCAGCAGTTTCCCGCATCGCTGGCAGTATGGAAGTGTGGTGGACGGGGCCGAATGGGTCGATGGAGGCCGCGTTCTGGTACGAGGGCGGACAGTGGACCCGTTATCAGCTCGCGCCGGACGGCAGCGCCGCGACCAATGGCGGTATTGCCGCGGTCTCCCGTATCCCGAGTAGCATGGAGCTGTGGTGGGTCGACGGCGGCGGACGGATCTCGGCCGCCTTCTGGTACGAAGGCGGACAGTGGACCCGGTACTAGCGATCGGCGGGCGGCACGATGAGGTTCCCGCTCTCCCAGATGGGGATGCGGGAACCTACTTCTGGCGAACGCCGAAACTCTGGAAACCCGGCCGCATCAGCGGCTTCTTCGACGACAGCACGCCGGAATTGACGCCGGTCCAGCCGATCTCGCCCGACAGCTTGCCATATTCGATCTTGGGGCAACGGTTCATCACCACCTTGATGCCGGCGGCTTCGGCGCGTGTGGCCGCCTCGTCATGGCGTATGCCAAGCTGCATCCAGATGACCTTCGGCAGCGGATCGAGCCGCAGCACCTCGTCGACAATGCCCGGCACGGCAGCGGACGCGCGAAACACGTCGACCATGTCGACAGGTCCCGGAACGTCGGCGAGCCTGGCAAAGGTCATCTGGCCTAGGATCTCCTTGCCGGCCTGGCCGGGATTGATCGGGAACACCGAAAAGCCCTTGCCGAGCAGATATTTCAGCACGAAATAGCTCGGCCGCACGTCATTAGCCGACGCGCCGACCATGGCGATGGTCTTCACCGAATTGAGGATGCCGGCGATATAGGCGTTGTCGTAAGCGTCGTGGTTCATGCCTCGTCCTCATACAGCGCTTCGGCGAGAAAACCATCTGGATCGTTGCAAAAATTGCGCATCATGCGGAAATGATGGGTGTCGTGAAAATCGGTCGGGTCGAGCCCGGACCGGCTGATGCGGAACAGCCGCGCGCCGGGACAGGCCATCAGCAGCGGCGAATGTGTCGCCATGATCACTTGCGCCGTGCCGGACTGGTCCATCCGCCGCAGCATCTTGAGAAGTTCGATCTGGCGCGTCGGCGACAAGGCGCTTTCGGGCTCGTCGAGGATGTAAATGCCTTGCCGGCGGCAGCGCTCCTCGAAGAATCTGATGAAACCCTCGCCATGCGACCAGGACAGGAAGTCGGGCGGCGCCTCATGGGCGTCGATGGCAGCCTGATCTAGATAGCGGGCAACCGAATAGAAGGATTCGGCGCGAAAGAACCAGCCGGCGGTGACCTTCGGCAGCCAGTGGCCGCGCAACGTCGCCGCCAGCGCTGCGCCGCTCTTGTCGACGGCGCGGGAGTGATCGACCGGCATGTAGCCCTTGCCGCCGCCGGCTTCATCGTAGCCTGCCAGCGCGCCGATCGCTTCGAGCAGCGTCGATTTACCGGTGCCGTTCTCGCCGACGATGATGGTGATCGGCGTGGTGAATTCGAGCTCGAATTCATGGCGGTGAAAGATCGGCAGGTTCCAGGGATATTTTTCCCAATCGACGACCCGGCTGGGCTCGATCAGGATACGCTTCAGATAGGGCGCCTTCAGCCGCGTCAGTTGCTTGCGATGAGCCAGAGGGGAACCTCGTCAGGCCGGCAGCGAAATCGATCCGTCTTCCGCGATCGGAAAAGCCGGATTGTGCGCCACTTCCCAGACATGCCCGTCCGCATCGGCGAAATAGCCGTACCAGCCACCCCAGAAGGCCCGTTGCGCCGGCTTGACGATACGGCCGCCGGCCTTCTTGGCCAGCGCCAACACTGCATCGACCTCGGCGTCGGAGCGGGTGTTGTAGGCGAGGTAGACGGCCGACGGCGCGTTGCCGAAGGTCACGCCTGAATCCTCCTCGGCGCTTGGGCGCGGAAACAGGGCAAGGATGGCGCCACCCATCTGGAAGAAAGCAACGCCCTCGGTGATCCCGGCATGGCGGGTCAGGCCCATCGCCTCATAAAAGCGCGTGGCGCGGTCGAGATCGTCGGTGGCGATGGTGATGATGGAGATGCGCGGTTCCATATCCGCCTCCTATTCCTCCGGCCATTCCGGCTTGCGTTTGCCAATGAAGGCGCCAATGCCCTCTTCCGCATCGCGCGCCAGCATGTTCTCGACCATGACGCGCCCGGTGTAATCATAGGCCTCGGCCAGCCCCATTTCCGCCTGCTCATAAAAGGCTTCCTTGCCGATCTTGACGACCAGGGAGGATTTGGCAGCAATGGTTTGCGCGTATTTGGTAACAATCTGATTCAGATATTCGCGCGGCACGACGCGGTTGACCAAGCCGAATTCCTTGGCGGTTGCCGCTTCGATCGTTTCGCCGGTCAAAAGCATCTCCATGGCGTGCTTGCGCGAGACATTGCGCGACAGCGCCACCATCGGCGTCGAGCAGAACAGTCCAATATTGACGCCCGGCGTGCAGAAGGTCGCCTCGTGCGAAGCGATGGCGAGATCGCAGCTGGCGACCAGCTGCAATCCGGCCGCCGTCGCCAGGCCGTCGACTTCGGCGATCACCGGCTTGGGATGGCGAACGATCGCCTGCATCAGTGAAGCGCAGGCGGAAAACGTCTTTTCGAAGAAGGCCCTGCCGTGATCGGCATCGGCGCGGTGCGTGCTTAACTCCTTGAGGTCGTGCCCGGCGCAGAACACTTTGCCGGCCGCCCCAAGGACGATGACGCGGACGGACTTGTCGGCCTTAGCGCGGTCGAGTTCCGCCATCAGCGCCGCCATCACTGAAAGCGAAAGAGCATTGGCCGGCGGATTGGCGAGCGTCAGGCGCAGCACGCCCTTATCCAGCCGGGCGGCGACCGGCCCTTCGGCAACGGCAGGCTTGATGGCGACGATTTCGGCCATGGTCATTCCTCCGCGATTCCGGATCGGTGATGGACTAATCTAGTATGCGGGTCTCGCTTCGTCCAACACCCCGCTTCTGCCATAATGAATGGCTGTTGCCAGAAACGGCACGCTGCGCTCAAACAGGCAGGCACAACGAGAGACCGCCATGCCTGCTCAAAGCAATCTCAAGCCGGTGCTGACGGCTGCTGACGTCAACGCGCTTGTGGCGACCGTTTTCCCGCAACTCAACGACCAGTTCACCTTCTATGAGGCGTTGGAGGTGTTTCCAGGCGGCTGCATCGTGCGGCTCAACGCCGACGAGCGCCATCTGCGTCCCGGCGGCACCGTCTCGGGTTCGGCGCTGTTCACGCTGGCCGACATAGGCGGTTATGTCTGCGTGCTCTCGCATGCCGGACCGGATGCACTTTCGGTCACCACCAGTCTCAACATCAATTTTGTCCGCAAGGCCGAGGCCGGGCCGATCGACGGCCATTGCCGCATCCTCAAGCTCGGCAAGAGCCTGATGGTGTTCGATATCGACATCGTCGCCGGCCCGGAGGGACACACGGTAGCGCACGCAACGGGCACCTATTCGATCCCGCCAAAGCGGATTGGAGATGTGGTAAAATAATACCTTGTGCTCAAATCATTGTTTTTGCTTGATTTTACCCCAGAGATGGCTTTTCACGCGCCTTGACGTAGTCGCCGCTCTCTCCTATAAGCCCTCACGGAACAGCGGCCCGCAAAGGCCGCCGTTTTGTTATTGGCGGGGGGCAAGTGCCTTTCGCCAATCCAAGCAACAAGAAACGCCTTCTTTTGAAGGTCCGAACCGAAAGCAACAATCCATGGCAACCTTTTCGCAGAAGCCTGCGGATGTGGTGAAGAAGTGGGTGCTGATCGACGCCGAGGGTCTCGTCGTCGGCCGTCTCGCCACTGTCATCGCCAATCATCTTCGCGGCAAGCACAAGCCCACTTTCACCCCGCATGTTGACGACGGCGACAACGTCATCGTCATCAATGCCGACAAGGTGGTGTTCACCGGCAAGAAGTTCACCGACAAGGTCTATTACTGGCACACCGGTCACCCCGGTGGCGTCAAGGAACGCACCGCGCGCCAGCTGCTCGAGGGCCGCTTTCCCGAGCGTGTCGTTGAGAAGGCCGTCGAACGCATGATCCCGCGCGGCCCGCTCGGCCGTCGCCAGATGAAGAATCTCCGCGTCTATGCAGGCACGGAACATCCGCATGTCGCCCAGCAGCCCGTCGTCCTCGACGTGGCCAAGCTGAACGCCAAGAACAAGAAGGTTTCGTAAGATGGCTGAGCTTTCCTCGCTCGCAGAACTCGGAACTGCCACCGGCAACACCAACACCCAGCCGGCAGCACCCGTCCATGTCCAGAAGCTCGACAAATCGGGCCGCGCCTATGCCACCGGCAAGCGCAAGAACGCCATCGCGCGCGTCTGGGTGAAGCCCGGCTCCGGCAAGATCGTCGTCAACGACAAGGTGTTCGCCGAATATTTCGCGCGCCCGGTTCTGCAGATGATCCTCAACCAGCCGATCATCGCTGCCAACCGCGCCGGCCAGTACGACATCGTTGCCACCGTCATCGGCGGCGGCCTCTCCGGCCAGGCCGGTGCCGTGCGCCACGGCATCTCCAAGGCGCTGACCTATTACGAGCCGGCGCTGCGCGCCGTGCTCAAGAAGGGCGGCTTCCTGACCCGTGACAGCCGCGTGGTCGAGCGCAAGAAGTACGGCAAGGCGAAGGCCCGCCGGAGCTTCCAGTTCTCCAAGCGCTAAGCGCTGCGAAGCTACACAGAGTTCAAAGGCCGCCTTCGGGTGGCCTTTTTCTTTGTGCCGTGCCCGTGATGTCAGAGTTCATCGGCAATGCCTTGATGAAGTCGACGAACGCCCGCAGCGGCGCCGGTACGAGGCGCCGGCCGGGATAGTAGAGGAACGGCCCGGAGAAGCTCTGCCACCAGGGTTCGAGGACCGGTTCGAGTGCACCGCTCTCGAAATGCGGGCGAAGCCAGTCCTCGAACAGCTTCACGATTCCGGTGCCGGCGATCGCTGCATCAACGGCTAAATCGGCTGCTCCGCCGATCCCCACAATCAGTGGCCCCGTCGGATCGACCCGCACCACCTCGTCGTCGCGCTCGAACTCCCATGGCGTTATCGCACCGCTGGGAAAGCGGCCGCGCAGGCAGGCGTGGCCGAGCAGGTCGCGCGGGTGTTGCGGCCGGCCATGACGATCCAGGTAGGCCGGGCTGGCGGCGGTGGCGAAGCGCTGCACGCGCGGCCCGATCGGCACGGCGATCATGTCCTGTTCCAGCCGCTCGTCGTAACGGATGCCGGCATCGCAGCCGGCCGCCAGCACGTCGACAAAGCTCTCCTCGGCGATCACCTCCAGCCGGATACCGGGATAGGCGGCAAGGAACCGCGGCACGATGCTGGGCAGGACCAGTCGCGCCGCGCTGACCGGCACATTGAGGCGCAGCGAGCCGGCCGGCCTGTCGCGAAAGCCGTTCACCACGTCCAGCGCCGACTCCACCTCGGTCAAGGCTGGACCGAGCCGCGCCAGCAAGCCTTGGCCGGCCTCCGTCAGGACGACGCTGCGCGTCGTCCGGTTGAGCAGCCTGACACCGAGTTGCGTCTCCAGGCGGCGCACCGCCTCGCTCAAGCCGGACGCACTGCCGCCGCTGGCGCGTGCCGCATCCCGAAAACCTTTGGCGCGCGCCACGGCCACGAAGGCGTTCAGATCCCCGAGATCAATCTGCATTGTTCGTCATTCCGCACAGCCCGTGCGAATTGTACCCAATTATCGCGAGATCGGACACCGTCTATCTGTGCACCATTCCCTGAAGGAGAAAGACTATGTCCAGCGTCGACCAGTCCGGCACATTCATCCTCGGCGACCGCAAAGTCAGACGGCTCGGCTACGGCGCCATGCAGCTCGCAGGGTCCGGCGTCTTCGGCCCACCAAAGGACCACGATGCGGCATTGGCCGTGCTGCGCGAAGCCGTTGCGCAGGGCGTCAATCACATCGACACCAGCGACTTCTACGGCCCACACGTCACCAATTTGTTGATCCGCGAAGCGCTCGCACCCTATCGCGACGACCTCGTTATCGTCACCAAGATCGGCGCCCGGCGCGGCCGGGACGGAGCATGGCTGCCGGCCTTCTCGGCCGACGAGCTGACCAAGGCGGTGCACGACAATCTGCGCAATCTCGGGCTCGACGTGCTGGAGGTGGTCAACCTTCGGGTCATGTTCGACGCGCATGGCCCCGCCGAAGGGTCGATCGAGGCCCCGCTTGCAACGCTTACCGAGCTTCAGCGACAGGGCCTTGTGCGTCACATCGGGCTGAGCAACGTCACCGCTGCACAAATCGCCGAAGGCCGCAGGATTTGCAAGATCGTCTGCGTGCAGAACCAGTACAATCTGGCGCATCGGGGCGACGATGCGTTGATCGACGATCTGGCCCACGGCGGCATCGCCTATGTGCCGTTCTTCCCGCTTGGCGGCTTCAACCCGCTGCAGTCGTCGACCTTGTCCAAGGTCACCGCACGCCTCGGCGCCACGCGCATGCAGGTCGCGCTCGCCTGGCTGCTTCGCCGCGCGCCCAACATTCTTCTGATCCCCGGCACGTCTTCAGTTGCGCATCTCAGGGAGAACCTCGCCGCAGGCGATCTCGCGCTGCCGGAGGATGCGCTCGAGGCGCTAGAGGGCGTGGCGATGGCCGCTTGACCTGCGCACGAGGCGCGAGGTGCCGCCAGCCGGTGTTGGAGACTAGCGAAGGCGGTGATGAGCCAATCTCCCCCCTCGTGGGGGAGATGTCCGGCAGGACAGAGGGGGGCGCGAAGGATCGCCTGCCTCTTGTTGAACCCTGCGTGACAATTGACGCCAATTGCAATCTCAATCGACCCGATAGGCTGGAGGGACAGCGCCCCCCTCTGCCCTGCCGGGCATCTCCCCCACAAGGGGGGAGATCGGCAGCGCGACCGCCGCTCCTAGTTAATGCTGGCCGTATTCGCCGGCTCGGCCGGGCCGGCATAGGGCACGCGAAAACCGTTCGCCGCCAGCCAATCGATGGCGGCCTTCGGTTCGTCGGTCTGGATGATGGTGGCGCCGCGCTCGACCCAGAAGCCATAAGTCTCGCGCGGCAGGCTGGCCGCGACCGCCAGCTCGTCGCCGCGGCCACCGGCGAGGAAGCCACCCGGCTTGTTGACGATGGCATAGGTGTCGGCCCAGATGTGCCAGTCACCCCTCACCGCCAGCGCGCGCATGCGCGGGCTGAACAGCGGGCCGCCGGTCTCGGTCAGTGTCTCGGCGCCAGCCCGCCAATTGATCAGTTCGATCGCCCGCACCGGGAACGCCCGGCTGACTTTTTCGGCAAACATGGCGTCGTGAACCGCATCGTCGGCAATGATCGGCATGAACTGGAAGCCGCCGTCGATCGCGTCCATGGCGGCCGCAACCGTGGCGATCCTCTCCGCATCCCACAGGTTCTCCTTGACGATCACCTGTTCGGCCATGCCGAGGTCGCGCGCGACCGCGACCATGCCGGCGAGGCTTTCGGTATCGAGCTTATTGTCGAGATTGATGAGGATCCTGTCCCTGGTCGCCATCAACATTTCGCGCAACGTCGAGACTGTCTCGCCCGTAAAGGCGCCGGTGCCTTCGATCACCAACCGGCACGTCTTGAGTTCGGCCAGCGTGCGCTTGACCACCTCGCCCTTGCAGTTCGTGGTGCGGTCGAGCCAGCTGTCATGCATGACGACGAACTGTCCGTCCTTCGAGCGCCTGATATCGACCTCGACGATTTCGGCGCCCATTGCAATCGACGCCTCGACGGCGGCGATCGAATTTTCGGGATAGAGCGTCTTGCCGGCCTGCATGCCGCCGGCGCGGTGCGCGGCCACCATCACATGGTCGCGCCATTGGTTGGCGTGCTCGAACCGGTCGAGAATCTGCCTGGCGCGCGTTTCGCCTGCCGATGCATGGCCAAGGGAGGCCGCCAGCGCCGCGGAAAGCAGAAGGCTCAGCCAAGTCGTTCGCATGAGACAGGTCGTTCGCATGAGAATCGCTCCGTACCGGATCGACACCCGGTTAAGCGACGCTCGTGACAGCCTAGTGAACGAAGCCGGCTTCGCAAACGCTGGAAAATCAGGTTAATGCCGGCCGAAACGGCCGTAGCGGCTACTTTCGGTTGCTAACTAGGCAATCTCCGGGCCAGCCATGCGGGGCTCTCCTGGCAAGCAAGGATTTGTGACCGGGCCGAATAGCCATGTTCTTCCGAAGGGGTCGCAATTCTGAGAATTATGGCCAATAAGGTTGCGCGTCGACGCACAGGAGATCGCTTCATGCCGCCGAGGACCATCGATCACGCCTTCACCACCCGCTCCAGGACGGGCGCGTCGTTCGAGCCGACCTATGCCGGCGCGCTGTCGTTCATGCGGCGCAAATATTCGAAGGACGTGAAGGGCGCCGATGCGGTGGTGTGGGGCATTCCCTTCGACGCGGCGGTCACCAATCGGCCGGGCGCGCGTTTCGGACCGCAGGCGATTCGCCGCGCGTCGGCCATCCTCGACAACGATCCGCAATATCCGTTTTCGCGCGACCTGTTCGAACAGCTTGCCGTGGTCGATTTTGGCGATTGCCTGCTCGACAGCGGCAATCACCAGAAGACCCCTGCCACGATCGAACGCGAAGCGGCGAGGATCCTGAAATCCGGCGCCTTTCTGCTATCGCTCGGCGGTGACCATTTCGTCACCTGGCCGCTGCTCAAGGCGCATGCCGCCATCTACGGCCCGCTGGCCCTGGTGCAGTTCGACGCTCATCAGGACACCTGGCCCGACGACGGCAAGCGCATCGATCACGGCTCCTTCGTCGGCCGTGCGGTCAAGGAGGGCATCATCGACCCCGACCGGTCGATCCAGATCGGCATCCGCACCCACGCGCCCGATACGTTCGGCATCAAGATCCTGTATGGCCATGAAGTGGAGGAAATGCGGGCGTCCGACATCGCCTATGCCATCGTCGACCGTACGGGCGGCAAGAAGACCTACGTCACTTTCGACATCGATTGCCTGGATCCGGCTTTTGCGCCCGGCACCGGAACGCCGGTAGCGGGAGGCCCGTCTTCGGCAAAGATCCTGTCGGTGCTGCGCCAGATCAACCAGGTCGATATCGTCGGCGCCGACGTCGTCGAGGTTGCGCCAGCCTATGATCACGCCGATATAACGGCAATTGCCGGCTCGATGGTGGCCATGCACTATCTCGGGCTGCTGGCGGAACGAAAGGCCCGGCTCGAGGAAATGAACCAGGGCAATCACAGCGTTGCCGGATTGAATCAGGCAAGCGGCATATAGCTAACAGGAATTTTGGCAGGCAATGAAACCGAAAATCTTCATCGACGGCGAGCACGGCACCACCGGTCTGCAGATCAGGGCGCTGCTTGCCGAGCGCGGCGACCTGGAAATCATCTCCATCCCGACTGAGCGCCGCAAGGAAACGGCAGCGCGCGCCGAGTTCCTCAATGCCGCCGATGTCGCGATCCTCTGCCTACCGGACGCGGCAGCCAAGGAAAGCGTTTCGCTGATCGCCAATGACACCACCAAGGTGATCGACGCCTCGACGGCACATCGCGTCGCCGAGGGCTGGGAATATGGTTTCGCCGAAATGGACAAGGACCAGGCGAAGAAGATCGCTTCGGCGAAGCGCGTCGCCAATCCGGGCTGCTGGCCGCAAGGACCGATCGCGACGCTGCGGCCGCTGGTTGCGGCGGGGCTGTTGCCAGCCGATTTTCCGGTCACCGTCAACGGCATTTCTGGCTATTCCGGCGGCGGCCGGCCAATGATCGAGGATTATGTCGCCAAGGGCGAGGATGCGTCGGAATTCCTCCCCTACGGGCTGACGCTGCAGCACAAGCACGTGCCGGAGCTCAGGACCTATGCCAGGCTTTCGCAGGATCCGATCATGCAGCCGGCAGTCGGCAATTTCGCGCAAGGCATGATCACGGTAGTGCCGCTGCAACTCGGCGGTCTCGACCATGTACCGACCGGCGCTGAGCTTCACGCGGCGATCGCCGACCATTTTGCTTCCATTGATCGTGGCGTGGTCGAGGTGGCGCCGTATCTGCATCAGGAACGCATGCCTGACATCGATCCGGAGATCTACAACGGCACCAACCGGATGAAGCTCTATGTCTTTGCCAATGACGACAGGGCGCAGGCGCTGCTGCTTGCCGTCTACGACAATCTCGGCAAGGGTGCCTCGGGTGCAGCCGTGCAGAACATGGATCTGATGCTCGGCCTCTGAATGGATGCGCCGGCATTTCCGAAGCGCTGGAAGGTCGGCGCGCCCGAACTCATCGCCGAAACCTTCAGCAGCCGCATCTGGAAGGTTGCTCGCGAGGACGACTCACCGGCAATCGTCAAGGATCTAAAGCCTTTCGACGATGTCGAGGACGAGTTGCGTGGCGAGCATTTCCTCGCCTGGCGACGCGGCGAAGGCGCGGTGCGGCTGCTCGGCCGCGACGGCCACCGCATGCTGCTCGAATACGCCGGCGACAGGATGCTGTCACACCATCTTGCCGAACAAGGCGACAATGCCGCCACCGCGATCGCGGCCGAGGTAATGGCAAGACTGGTCTCGCCGTCGAAGCACCCTGCCCCGCCGGATCTCCAGCCGTTGCGGACCCGGTTCTCCAGCCTGTTCAAAAAGGCCAAGGCCGATCGCGCCGCCGGCGAAAAGAGCCTGTATGTCGAAGCAGCCGAAATCGCGGAACGGCTGCTGTCCAATCCGCATGACGTGCGGCCGCTGCATGGCGACCTGCACCACGACAACGTCATGCACGGTCCGCGCGGCTGGCTGGCGATCGACCCGAAGGGCGTTCTCGGCGACCCCGGCTTCGACGCGGCCAACATGTTCTACAACCCACTCGACCGAGACGATCTTTGCCTCGATACGCGGCGGATCGGCCATATGGCGCAAGTCTTTGCCGCAACGCTCGGCCAGTCGCCGCCCGCGATACTGGACCACGCCATCGCCTATGGCTGCCTGTCGGCTGCATGGCATCATGAAGATCGCAATGCGGTCGACGAGGACCGCGAGCTGGCGATCGCCATGGCGATCCGGACGGTGCGGCTCAGCCTCTGAGAGCAATCTCGTGGGGCAGCGGATAAGCGCCCTTGGTGCCGCGCCAGTGCGCGGCGGCAAAACCCAGCAGGAACAGCGCGAATGCCTGATGCGTCAGGGCCATGTGCAGCGGCACATGCATCAATAGGGTGCCGATGCCGATCGACGCCTGCACCACGACAATCAGGAACAGCAGCGTCGCGCGTCGGGCATGCGTCGTGCCCGGCAGACGCCGGCGTGTCGCAATCATGTGCCAGAGCGCGACCGCGAAGATCGTGTAGGCGCCGACCCGGTGGATGAACTGCACCGTCTTCGGGTTTTCGAAGAAATTGCGCAATGCCGGCTCGAGCAGCAGCAGGTCGCCGGGGACCAGTTTGCCGTCCATCAGCGGCCAGGTGTTGTAGCTCAAGCCGGCATCGAGCCCTGCGACCAGCCCGCCGAGATAGATCTGGACCAGCGCCAGCAGCACCAGAAAGCCGGCCAGACGTTGCGTCGATCGGTCGGCGGCCGGTTCGGAGTGTGGGGCCAGTCCGCGCGCGACCACCATGGTCGCCGTGAAGATCAGCGCCGCCAGCGTCAGATGCGTCGCCAGCCGGTATTGGCTGACCGAAACCCGGTCGGCCAACCCGGACGCCACCATCCACCAGCCTATCGCGCCCTGCAGGGCGCCGAGAAGGAGGATGCCCGACAATTTCGTGCCGAGGCCGCGCTCGATGCGGCGCGTCGCCCAGAAGAACAGCAACGGCAGGGCGAAGACCACGCCGACACTACGCGCCAGGATGCGGTGCACCCACTCCCACCAGAAGATCGACTTGAACGCCTCGATGCTCATGCCCTTGTTGAGTTCGGCATATTGCGGGATCTGCTGGTAGCGCAGGAACTCCTCCTGCCACTCGGCATCATTGAGCGGCGGGATGACGCCGTGAATCGGCTGCCATTCGGTGATCGACAGGCCCGAATCGGTGAGCCTCGTAGCGCCGCCGACCACCACCAGCGCAAACAGCACGAGGAGCACGACATAGAGCCAACCACGTACCAGCGCGCGGTTGCGAAGGTCGCGATCGCGGGCTGCGAAAGGCACAGCATCGGATATGGCAGCAGCCATGGCTTTGTCCCGGCAGTTGAAGTCGCGGATTGGTGAACCATCGCAACCCGGCTTGCAAGACCGGACAGCGCGGCACGCCGTCGCGCCGTTTCTGGCGGGTTGCGCGCATCGGCTGTTCGGCCTAAGCGATAGCGATCAACGAGATCGCGCCGTGCCCATTCGCCTGAAAAAGCTGATCGGAAGCTTCCTGCTGGTAGTGCTGGTCGTCGTCTATGCGCTGGTCGCCTCGATCGTGGCAGTCGCCCAATTGTCACAGTCCGGGCCGCTGGCGCACTTCATCTTCTTCCTGCTGAGCGGGCTTTTGTGGGTGCTGCCGGCGATGGGCATCATCAAATGGCTGATCCTGGAGCCGCGGCCGAAGGGCCGAGGCAACAGTTAGATCGTCACCACCGTTTTGCCGGCATTGGCCAGCGGCGTCGTCACGCCCGACAACATTGTTCGGATGTGGGCGACGCTCTGATAGCAGCCATTGACCGAAATGCGCGGCAGGGCATGCAGGAACCCGGCATGCTCGGCGCGGAGTATGCCGTGGCGGGTCGTCACGGCCGAGGCATAGCCGGCATCGCGGACAAGGCCCACTTCGCGACGGCCGACGGCGCTGGCATAACCGTAGGGATAGGCGAAATGGCGCGGCTCCTCGCCGAGTTCGGCCTGCAATATGCGCTTGACGTCGCCGATCTCATGCCGCGCGTCGCTCTCGGAAAGCCGCTTCAGATTGCAATGATTGACGCTATGCGCTCCGATCGTCACCAGCGGGTGCGCGGCCATGGTGCGGAGCTCGTCCCAGTTCATCAGCGTGTTCGGGCGCGAACCGCCCAACTCGATGCCGTTCGAACGCGCCAGATCGCGCAATACCGCACGCTGGTCCTGCTCGCGCACCTTCAGCGTCAGATGAGCGTGCAGGCGCGCATTGGCCTGGACCTTTTTTCCTGGGTTCGAGCAATCGATCGTCACCGGGCCGTCCGGCGTCGTCAGCGTCAGGCGATCGCGCGCATTGACGATGTCCTCGACCACGTCCCACCACAAATCGGCAGCGCCATCAATCAGTCCCGGCGCGACGTAGATGGTGATCGGCGCGCCGTGCTTCTCCAGCACCGGCAGCGCCTCGGTCATGTTGTCTCGATAGGCGTCGTCGGCGGTGATCGTCGCGAACTGGCCGTCCTTGTCGCCAGCCTTGATGCGCTCGATCGCCTCGTCCAGAGTAACGAACCTGTAGCCGTTCGCCGTCATGTCGGCGATCACGATGTCGAGGAACCCAGGCGCGATGTTCAAGTGACGGTTGACGCCGTTCGGCTTTTCCGGCGTCGCGGTGACCCGATGCAGCATCAGGATGGCGCCAAGGCCGCCGATGAACGGCTTGGCCAGCGGCGCAAGACCGGAATAGCGGGCGAGATTGAGCGCCAGTTTGCGGATTGCCTCGCCCCCGTCGATCATTCATTCACCTTTTGCGCCTAAGCTCATCAAGCATGGAATGCGCCTGCGCGGACCCCCAATCGCGACGAATACGCCCTAAGGATTGAGGTATGGTTGACGCCACCGCGTCATTTGACGGCAATCGGCTGGCAAGCAGCGAGGCGTCGCCGTGTGCCTTGCCGGCCGGCAAAGCCGGCCTGTCGACCTCGGTTGCCGATAGTGCGGCGCTGGCGGCGTACGCCGAATTCTGCCGTTCGGCGCTTTTTGCCCCGGCGCAGAGCGCAGGCTGGATCCTGAACTGGGCCGCACATACCGGCGCCGACGTTGTCGTTGCGACGCTGCGCGCCGACGACAGGCCGGTTTTCTCGCTGGCGCTGGAGGTCACCCGCAGCGGAGCATTCCGCGTTGCGCGCTTCATGGGCGGGCGCCATGCCAACGGCAATTTTGCCGCTGCCGACCTGCAATGGCTGGCGAATGCCGATATCGCGGCGATCCGTTCGATGCTGGCCGCGATTGCCAAGGCGCGGCGCGACATCGATCTTGTCGCGCTAGAGCGGCTGCTGCCTGATCTCGACGGCGTTGCCAACCCGCTCTCCGCCTTGCCGCATTTTTCGAGCCCCAATCTGTCGCTGGCCGCCGGTCTTGTCGGAGGGTTTGATGCACTGCTCACCCGCGTGAGCGGCAAGCGCAGGCGCAAGAAGCATCGCTCGCAGGCGCGCAAGTTCGAGGCCGTCGGCAGCTATCGTCGCATCGAGGCGAGGACTGCGGACGAGGTGAACAGGCTGCTCGACGCCTTTTTCGAGATGAAGGAATTCCGCTTCCGCAAGATGGGCATCGTCAATGTTTTCGGTGAAGCGGAGGTGCGCGCCTTTTTCCGCTCGCTGTTTGCCGAAGCGCTTCAAGAGGAAAACCCGTGCTTCGTGCTGCATGGGCTGGAAGTCGCCGGCAAGCTTCGTGCGGTCACCGGGTCGAGCCGCTCGGGCAAGCGGCTGATCTGCGAATTCGGGGCGATCGCCGAGGACGACCTCGCACACACCAGCCCCGGCGACTTCCTGTTCTTCGAGAACATCCAGGAAGCCTGCGAGACGGGTTTTGAAATCTATGATTTCTCAGTCGGCGACGAACCCTATAAGCGATTGTGGTGCGATGTCGAAACGCAGCATTTCGAGGTGCTGGTTCCGCTGACGCTGAAGGGCCGCGCGCTGGCGCTTGCGCTCAGGCACGGCGCAAGCCTGAAAGCATTCATCAAGCACAGCCCAATGGTCTGGAAGCTGACCAAGCTGCTGCGCCGCAAGGCTGTGGGACAGACAGCACCGGCCGCAGGCGAAGACGACAGCTGATTTCGATTTGAGAAAACTGCCTCAGGCGGCCGAGCGCCGCCCCGGCATTGGCCCCGGCGCCACATGGCCGATTGGCGTGACCAGCGTCAGGTCGGGATAGCCGCTCTCGATGAGCGCGACTGCGGCTTGCGTCACCTCGTCGTCCGGCTCCAGCATGGAGAGCAGCACCTCGGTGCCCTCGCCCACTAGGCGGCTGATGCCTTGCGCGTCCGCTGGCCCGCATTCGACAACGACCAGGTCATAGGCGGTGGTCAGCGACTGCATGATGATCGGCAGCCGGTCGGCGGCGCGCATGGCACGGACCGGATCGGCTGTGCCGACGGGAATCACGTGGCAGTCCGAATAGAGATCGGGGTGGATCACATCGCTGAACTGCGCTTGCGAGGCGAGCAGATCGGTGATGCCCGGAAACAGCCCGCTGTCCAGCATCGGCCGCGAGGCAGCACCCGAAGCGGTGAGATCAAGCAGCAGCACGCGTAGCCCGGCGTCAGAGACTGCGCGCGCCACCAGCACCGCCGAGGCAGCCGCCTCGTCGCCTTCCGGCGACACGAATATGGCGCGGGCGGCACCGGTGGCGATCAGTTTTTCCGCGGCCTTGTCGATGTCGACCTCACCGAGGGTGGAACGTGCCGGTTCAATGTCTGCAGCAGCCATCTCAGAGTACTCCGGTTCGATTTTCTCGGCAGCCGCTTCCGCCACCGCGACGGGTTCCGGCTCCAGTTTGGTTTCAGTGACACTGTTGTCGGACTCACCGAGCCGGTCGATCACGGCGACTGCCGGTTCGGGCCGGGCAACCGGCGGGCCGGGCTCGGCCACTACGCGTTCGGCCTGGACAGCCGGCATCGCAACCTGCTCGATGCGTTCGAAATGGGCACCGGCGGCCGGACGCATGGCGCGGCCGGAAAACAGTTCCTGCAGCAACGTGACGATCGCCATGAGGAGCAACGAGCCGACAAAGGCCGCACCGACAATCGGACCAATCTTGGGGAAATAGGGTTCGGTCGGCGCCCGGGCCTCCGAAAATAGGCGAGCGTCGACAGGCAGGTAGTTACGATCCTTGCGTGCGGCCGCCTGGAGATAGCTGGACGAGTAGAGATCGAGTTGCTGGCGCTTGGTCGCGGCATCGCGCTGCAGGGCATCGAGTTCCACCTGCTCTTCGCCGGCGCGGGCGGACGCCGCCTTCAGGGTGTTGACGTCGGCCACGAGTTGAGCCTCTCGTGCCTTCGCCGTCTCGGCCTGCGCCATCAGACCCTTCATGATCTTTTCCGCTTCGTTGCGGATCTGGCGGTCGAGATCGGCGAGCTGCGACTTCAGCGCACGGATGCGCGGATGATTGTCGAGCAAGGTGGTGGAAAGGTCGGCGATGTTGTTCTTGAGTTCGACTTGCCGCTCGCGCAGGCGCTGGATCAGGTCGGAAGACAACACCTCTGGAACGGCATCCAGCGAGCCGCCATTGCGCAACGCCCTGCGCACACTGTCGGCGGTCGCTTCCGCCGAAGCGCGGTTGGCGCGTACCCGTGACAGTTCGCTCGACAATTCGGACAGCTGCTGGGTGGCAAGCACCGAATTGTTGCCGCCCATCAAAAGATCGGACTGCGCACGGAATGCGGCAACCTTGGCCTCCGCCTCCTTCACCCGGTTCTGCAGGTCCGCGATTTCCGGCGCCAGAAAGTCGGTGGCGGCGGAATTCGATTCGAGCTTGGCGTTGCCCTTGGAGGCGATATAGGCGTTTGCGATGGCGTTCGGGATTGCGGCGGCAAGCTGTGGATCCTCTGACGAGAACTCGATAGCGATCGCGCGGGTTTTTTCAACGCCATAGACGTTGAGCTTGTCATGCATTGCGTCCAGCACGCGCTCTTCCAGCGGAATCTCGAAGGGATCGCTTTTCAAGCCAACGAGGACAAGGGTGCGGCTCAGCGCCGACATCTTCAGCGCCTCGTCGAATTCGGGCAATTTCGCGAGGTTGAGCTTCGCCGCCACCTGTTTGAGGATGTCAGGGGACGAAATGATCTGGACCTCGGTGGCCACAGCCTCTTCGTCGGGAATCGACCGCTCGTTGCCGTTGGCACCGGCTGGCCGCGTGAACTCCGATTCTCGAGGCCCGATCTCCAGCTTGGCTGCCGCCTTGTATTCGGGCGTTGCAAGCCAGGCGAGCGCAAAGGCCAGGCCGGTTACAGCCAGCGCGACGACAAGGATGCGCAGCCAGTTTCGCGCCAGGCTGGCGAAAAGCTGCTTGAGATCGACGTCGACATCTGCGGCCGCGGATTGAACGGACATGCATCCCTGCTCCGGTACTGAGTCAGCATGCACCATAAACAACTATGGTAACTCAGCCGTTAATAACGCGGTAAGCACCTGTTAGGCTCTGCTAACAAGCCGCAAACAAGAGGCTGAAAACCATCTGCATTTGTCGATCGGGCCCGCATCGGCCGCGCGCCTTTACCGGCCATTAACCCTAACAGGATGATAACCGAGCTCGATCGTTAAGGTTTGCCGCAGAGTCGCCGGCTATTCAAAGGTACGTGTCCGCTCATGAAAAGCACTGCTCCCCTTTTCCGCGCGCTGCTTGCCGTATCGATGCTTTCGGGCTGCTCAAGCTACCGGCCGACGCCGGCCGCCTTCCATGAAGTGCTCGACCAGCCCTATCGCCTCGGTGCCGGCGACCGCGTCCGCGTCACCGTGTTCGAGCAGGAAGGATTGACCAACACCTACAGCGTCGACCAATCCGGCTATCTCTCGCTGCCGCTCGTCGGCAACGTGCCGGCGCGCGGCCACACCGCCCAGCAACTCGAGGGCGAGATCGCCGAGAAACTGCGCCAGGGCTATTTGCGCGATCCTGACGTTTCGGTCGAAATCGATCGCTACCGGCCGATCTTCGTCATGGGTGAAGTGGGCGCGGCGGGCCAATATTCCTACGTTCCGGGCCTGACCGTGCAGAAAGCCATCGCCATCGCCGGCGGCTTCACGCCACGCGCCAACCAGGAAAGCGTCGACATTACCCGCGACATCAACGGCAAGGTTATAACCGGACGCGTGGTGACCTCCGACCCGCTGTTGCCCGGCGACACAGTCTATGTTCGCGAACGCCTGTTTTGATGTGCTGACCAAGTGGCGGACACACTCAGGATCGTCCACTGCTTTCGCTCACCCGTCGGAGGCATCTTCCGGCATGTGCGCGACCTGACCGAGGCTCAGGTCGCCGCCGGCCATGCCGTCGGCATCGTCTGCGATTCGACGACTGGCGGCGATTTCGAGGAACGGCTGTTCGAACAGATGAAAGGCAGCCTGGCGCTCGGCATTCATCGCACACCGATGCAGCGGCATGTCGGGCCAGGCGATCTCGCTTCGGCCCGACGCACCTATAGGATCATAAAAGAATTGCGGCCGGACGTGCTGCACGGGCATGGCGCCAAAGGTGGCGCCTATGCCCGTCTGTTCGGCTCATTGTTGCGGGTATCCAGGTCTCGCGTAGCCCGCCTTTATTCGCCGCATGGCGGCTCACTGCACTATGACGAAACCACGGCGATGGGGAAGCTGTTCTTCGCGCTCGAACGCTTCATGGCTCGCTTCACCGATTGCCTGCTATTTGTTTCCGATTATGAGCGGCGGACTTATCGCAGGAAGGTCGGCGAGCCGCCCATTCCGAACGCTCTCGTACACAACGGCCTGCGCGCCGCCGAGTTCGAGCCGGTGCAGACCGAGCACAATGCCGTCGACCTCCTCTATATCGGCATGATGCGCGACCTCAAGGGCCCGGACATCTTCATCGATGCGCTGGGGCGAGCCGCAACACGGCTCGGTCGCCCATTGAAAGCGCTGATGGTCGGCGACGGCGACGACCTGCCGCGCTATCGCGCCAAGGTAGATCAGCTCGGCCTCGAGGTCAGCTTCCTGCCGCCGATGCCAGCCAGGCTCGCCTTCACGCTGGCCAAGCTGGTCGTCGTTCCCTCGCGCGCGGAAGCCATGCCTTATATCGTTCTGGAAACGCTTGCCGCCGGCAAGCCGCTAATCGCGACGTCGGTCGGGGGCATACCGGAAATCTTCGACACCGGCTCCCCTGCCCTGATCCGGCCCGACCCGCGCGAACTTGGCGACAAGATAAGCGCCGCTCTGGCCGATCTCGACGCCTACAAAGGCCTGATGCCCGGTGCCGCCGACCTCAAGGCACGGTTCGGCGCGGATGTAATGGCCGCCGAAATCGAAAAGGCCTATTTCGCCGCGCTCAAACAGTAGAGCAACTGATATCCACTCGGCTGCAAAAGGCCCCCGGTGAAAGCGTCTCCAAAGCCATCTGTTGTTTCAAGGGTTTCTTAGCTCTCTTTTGCTATTCACCTGAGGGAAACCTACGGACTCCCCATGAACGAAATCGACCCCGCGCGCCGTTTTTCGCTAGACGCGGTGCGCAAATTCGACGCCCCTGCCGAGAACAACACGGCCGGCGGCATGAACGACGTTGCCCGCCAGGTCGCCTCGCAATACCGGCGCGATACGATGTCGCCGATCATGGTCAGCGGCGTCCTGCGCATGGCGGAATTCGCGCTGCTGTTGGTGTCGGGTCTTGCCGTCTATTTCTACTATGTCGGCTTTTTCAGCTATCTTGCCTGGCAATACTCGCTGACGATCGCCGCCACCTCGTTCCTCGCGGTCGTTTTGCTCGACGTCACCGACTGCTACCAGATCGTCGCGCTGATGCGGCCGATCGCCAATTTCGGCCGCCTCCTGCTGGTCTGGGCTGGAACCTTCGCCTTGATGGCGCTCACCGCCTTCACCATGAAAATGTCGGAAGACTATTCGCGCCTGCTCTTCGGCACGTGGTTCGTTATTGGCTTCGTGCTGATCCTGGGTCTCCGGCTGGTGATGTCGAAGCTGATCCGGCGCTGGGCGCGCGACGGGCGGATGGAGCGCCGCGCCGTCATCGTCGGCGGCGGCAAGGCGGCGGAGGTGCTGATCCGCTCGGTCGAAAAGCAGCCCTACAACGACATCCGCATCTGCGGCATCTTCGACGATCGTGGTGACAAGCGTTCGCCGCCGGTTGTCGCCGGCTATCCCAAGCTCGGCACGATTTCCGAGCTCATTGAATTTGCCCGCATCGCACGCATCGACATGCTGATCGTTTCGCTGCCGCTGACCGCCGAATCGCGCGTGCTGCAACTGTTGAAGAAGCTGTGGGTGCTGCCGGTCGACATCCGGCTGTCGGCGCATTCGAATGCGCTGCAGTTCAGGCCGCGCGCCTATTCCTACATCGGCTCGGTGCCGATGCTCGATATCTTCGACAAGCCTATCAACGACTGGGATTCGGTCGCGAAACGCGCCTTTGACATCGTCTTTTCGATCATCGGCATCATCGTGTTCTCGCCGGTGATGCTGGCGACCGCGATCGCGATCAAACTCGACAGCAAGGGCCCGGTGCTGTTCCACCAGAAGCGGCACGGCTTCAACAACGAAATCATCGACGTCTATAAGTTCCGTTCGATGTACACCGACAAGGCGGACCCGACGGCGAAGCAGACCGTGACCAAGAACGATCCGCGCGTCACCCGCGTCGGCCGCTTCATCCGCAAGACCTCGATCGACGAATTGCCGCAGTTCTTCAATTCGCTGTTCGGTTCACTGTCGCTGGTCGGGCCGCGCCCGCACGCCATTGCCGCGCAGTCGCACAACCTTCTCTACAATGAGGTGGTCGACGGCTATTTCGCCCGACACAAGGTCAAGCCCGGCGTGACCGGCTGGGCTCAGATCAATGGCTGGCGCGGCGAGATGGACACCAACGAGAAGATCCGCATGCGCACGGAATACGACCTCTATTACATCGAGAACTGGTCGCTGTTGTTCGACCTGAGAATCCTGTTCCTGACGCCGATCCGCCTGCTCAACACGGAAAATGCGTATTGAGCGCGACGGCCTACGAATTGCCGGCGGCGGCGGTCAACGCCAAGCTCATTGCGCTGATTGCGTCAGGGGCAGTTTTCCTCGGCGTCTTCCTGTCCGGTTTCGTTATTGCCGAGCCGGCGCCATACGACCTCTATATGATCGGGCTGATCGTGGTGTGGCCCTTGTTCGGCATGCGCATACAGCGCGCGGCGGTGCCACTTCTGGTGCTGCTGATGATCATGAACATCGGCGGAATGATCTCGATGACGCAGATGCCGGACCTCGCCGCCACGCCGCTCTATCTCGCCGTCTCGCTGTTCCTGACCCTCACTGCGGTTTTCTTCGCTTCCGTAACGGCCGTCCAGCCCAGTCTCTACCGCGTGATCTTCGTCGCTTATGTCGTGTCGGCAGTGCTGACTTCGCTGGTCGGCATAGCCGGCTATTTCCATGCCTTTCCAGGAGCGGAGATCTTCACCAAATACGACCGTGCCGCCGGCGCCTTCCAGGACCCGAACGTGTTCGGGCCGTTCCTGGTGCTGCCGGGCATCTACCTGCTCTATCTGCTGCTTACCGGCTCGATCGCGCGCATGCCTCTATTGGCGGTGCCGCTGCTGATCATCACCGCCGGCATCTTCTTTTCTTTTTCGCGCGGCGCCTGGGGCATGTTCGCCGTTTCGGCGATCCTGCTGACCGGGGCCTTGTTCCTGCAGAGCGCCAGCGGCAAATTCCGGCTGCGCGTCGTCGTCATGACCATCGCCGCCGTCGGACTGCTGGTCATTGCGATGATCGTCATCCTGCAACTGCCTGGCGTGGCGGAGATGTTCTCGAATCGCGCGCAACTCGAACAAAGCTACGACACCGCCCGCCTCGGCCGCTTCGCCCGCTACACGATCGGCTTTCAGATGGCGCTGGAGCATCCGTTCGGCATCGGCCCGCTCGTATTCGGCAAGATGTTCGGCGAGGACACGCACGACATCTGGCTGAAGATGCTGATGGATTACGGGTGGCTCGGCTTCGTGTCGTTCCTGACGCTGACGTGCTGGACGATCGCCGCCGGCTTCCGCATTCTGCTGCGCGACCGGCCCTGGCAGCCTTATCTACTATGCGCCTATGTCGCCTTCATCGGCAATATCGGGCTCGGCACCTTCATCGACATCGACCACTGGCGGCATGTCTACCTGCTGCTCGGCCTGATCTGGGGCGCCATCGCGCTGGAATACCGCCATCAGTGGCAGTTGCGGGCGGCGCGGCGCCCGCAACCTCCGTTGCTGTTGCTTCAGGCCGGACAGCAGCCGAATTCGGTTGACCGGACCCAGTCAATCACGATACATCGCGACCGGTCCGGAGTGTAGCGCAGCCCGGTAGCGCACTTGACTGGGGGTCAAGGGGTCGTCGGTTCGAATCCGGCCACTCCGACCATTAAATCCAAAGGCTTAGCCAGTTCCCCCAACTGGCCATACAGAATAGCCGCATTGCAGCCAGCGCAACACGATTTCGACCAAGGGCTTCGCTCGCCAGGTCAATGTGGAATAGCCCAAACCAGCATGCAAAAAGCTCGCGCCTTCCGGGAGAAGGACGCGGGCAGATCGGTGCAACCCGATCTGGCCGCAATTCTTATGAGGAGGGACTTGCTGCGTTGAGATGAACCGTCGCGCCGGCCGGGTTGTTCCATCGAGTAAATAAAAACCCGCCGCACATGAAGTACGGCGGGGCCGATCAAGCGCTGTTGCACCAGGCGGGGGACTCGGGTGGGCGGGCTTGCCAGGTGCGCGCGGATCAAGTCGACATTAGGCGCATGAGCGGTAGCGCGTCCACCAACCGGCGGTTGGAACGAACTGGTTCAACGCCGGCGGCCGGCTTGGCCTGAAACTTTTTCAGGGCGGCAGCGACGGGGTCAGGAAAGTCGAGCAAGCGCAACGTGCCCGGCCCTCGTTGCTTGCGGGAATGCCGGAAGGATCAATGGCAGCAAGCATGAAGAACCCAACCTGGATGCTGGCGGCCTGGGAACGAAACGTGGCAGCTCACCCCGCCGGTTTCCGTGAGGACGCGAGCGCATCGTCCGCTACCGCGATTGGCGGCTGAACGCAAACAAGCCCGACGCTTTTTCGGCACGGCGGGCTTCAGGCAGAAAATCAATCGTAGATCTTAACAATTTTGCGGGTACCTGGATCAACCAGGACGGTTCGTCCCTCGACGACTACATAGCGGTACTGAACGTCCGGCACTTCGTAAAGCTCGACTGTGTCGGGCAGAGCGGTGCCAATGTTGAGCTCAACACCGGGAAGGCTCAGGGATGCTACCGGCTTCTTCTTTACATACTCCCGGATCACCGTGTCTTGCTCAGGCTGAATGATGACGTCCTGAGCAGCGGCGGTTCCGATACCTACGAAAAGAAAGATTCCTGTCGCAGCAGATAAAAGTTGCTTTCCCATATAGCAATCCTCCAGCGAGGCAACCTTCCGCTACGGTGCTTGATGCTTCCGTGCGGGGCTACTTACCTAAACGAGCCGAAAGACTTGTTGTTCCGCTGGCGGTGGGCGAACTCCGGTGCCATGGCCATGAGGCCGCCTACAAACAAGCACCTGCTCAAGGCTTAGTTTCTTCCCGGAGCTTTTGGGTCAGGACAATCAGGATAGGGCAATTCTTCACACGGAGAGGGCCTGTCGCCAACGCTGCCATAATGTTCCACGAGTTTTGCGAAACCGTAGGCGAAGGCGAAAAGAAGCATTAGGACAACCGCTATACGGACGGCCATACCGTATTGTAGCAGGATCCTCCCATTGGAGCGCGGGCGGCGTTTTTAATACGTTCGAATGTTGAGTTCGAAAAAGGTTGGCTCTAGTTGAATTGCCGTCGTCCGCAGTTGTAAGGGCGAGCGGACGCTTCGAAGATGACACGCCCTTTCGGCCTTTTCGGGAGAGATGCAATGTCGCTTCAAGGAGCTACCTGTCCTGCCGAGCTGACCATGTTGGCCAAAGCACTTGATGCCCGATGCCGTGAACTAGGCCTCGCTGACGGCGATCCAGGCAGAGAAGTGCTCGGCCGCAGGGTGATGGATTTGTTCGAAAGTGGTCAGCTCAGCGCCGAAGATTTGAGACTGGCTCTGAGCGGCGAGATTTTTTACGCCAAAAATCCTCCGGCCGGAGGCAGTGGGTTTTGATACGGCAAGCGGCTATCCGCGCAACCATTTGAACTATTGGTCCAGCGTAGGCTTCCGTGCACGCAAGGGCGCGCGTGAACAAATGTGATTTTGCGGTCGGTGCCAGACGGGCTAATCTTCCCAACGAATATCCAATGAAAGAGGAGAATGATCATGAAGACATTCCTCGCAACAGCCGCCGCACTGACCCTGTCCATATCCGCTGCCTCTGCGGATTGCCTCGCGCATTCAAAGGTCCAGGCATCGGTCGACACGCAGACGAGGACAGCGAGCGTCGAGAAGGCCGATATGTCGACAGCCGCGGACGCTCAGACGATCAAGAAAGAAGAGCCACAGAAGACCGAATAGCGGTAACGCTCACCGGATCCCACGACCCGGATAAAGGGCTACTGGCAGACATCCACCCACTCGGCGTCGACGAGTTCGGCCATGCGTTGCGGGCTGAGCCGGACGGCGGCGTTCGTCGCGCCTGCGGCGGGGACGACCTCGTCAAAGGCGCGCAGCGAGACGTCGCAGTACACCGGGAGCGGTGCCGGTAGGCCGAACGGGCACACCCCACCGACGGGATGACCGGTCGCGGCGAGCACCTGCTCGGCATCCAGCATTCGCGCCTTGCCGCCGAACCGGTCCTTGAATTTGCGATTGTCCAGCCTGGAGATGCCGCTGGCCACGATCAGCATCGTCTGGTCGCCGGCGCGCAGGCAGATCGTCTTGGCAATCTGCGCCGGCGCTACGCCATGCGCTTCGGCAGCCAGAGGCACCGTCGCCGAGCTGGCTTGCGTAACGATGACGTCGATTTCGGGCGCGTGGGCGACGAAGAAAGCGCGAACGGATTCGAGGCTCATCTCCGGCGATTTCCGTCTCGCGTCGCCGTGGCGGCCGGCAAGTCCGCTACGTGGCCGGAAAACGAAGCTCGCCAGGGCAACCCATGGCGAGCTCGTCGAATAAACGCATGGCACGCCGCTACGACACGGACCGCCTTTTCGCAGGCAACACGGCTTCGTCGAACAGAGCGCTTTCCGGAAGCTGAAGCGCGGAGGCAATACGCCGACGTTTCGAAGGATCGGCATCCTTGCCGCTTTCGATGTCGGCAATCTCATAGGCTGCCAGCCCGCACGCCAGGGACAGCTCTTCGATGCTGTATCCACGGGCTTCCCGGGCGGTTCGGACGGCACTGCGTTCAGGCGTAACCGCGCTCGCCGCCAATTCGGAGTAAGGTTCGCGTTTTGCTATTTGGGGCATTGGCAACTCCGTGGGATGAAAGAGTTAGATCAAATCATGTTGTTGCCTGAGACGATCGGGAGAATGCCCGCTCGCCGGTGATTTGCCAAGCATCAAAGATAGCGTCACGGCATCGTGAACCGAGGCCGGAATGAATGGCGGATGCCGGCGCGCTCATATCTGGCTTGATCGTCGGCAGACACAGTTCGGAAACAAAATTCTACAGGCCGGAAAAACTGCCGAAAAACTCCAAGGCGATAGTCCTGACCGCAGTGCTCGAGTCACCGACCTGAATCGGTGACGCTCAAATTCGCCCTGCGCAAAAAGGAAACGATGTCATGAAGAAGTCTCTTCTCTCCGCCCTTGGACTTGCAATCGCACTTGCCCTTTCGATGCCGATCATCGGCGCGAGCAGCGCGAGTGCAGCGACGATGCACACCACCGTCAAGAAGCATCACCGCCATCACTACCATCACCGCGTCCACCACTATCGCCATCATCACAAGAAGGTCGTGGCGAAGAAGTACTGAAAACGCCTTGGGACAGACAGCCGGCAAGCAGGCGTTCTTGGTCTTTGATCAAGGGCGGCCAGCTTGCCGGGTTTGCCGCGTCGACGAAATGGCGGCGGTCCCGCTGACCACCGCATTTCCTCTACCTTGAACGCGCTCGCGGCGCTTTTTGCTGCCGGCCACCGAGGAAGAGACTGGCGACCAGCCCGACCAGAACCAGCCCGACAGCGGCCGCCGTCGCCGGGTGATCACGGGCGGTCTTCTCGATCGCCCGACCTTGCCTTCTGATTGCCGGCAAGGTGTCGCCGAGACGCTCGGCGATATCCGAATAATAGTCCGACGCAGTATCGCGACCGTCTTCGTAATAGGCGCCGCCCCGCTTCAACACGGCTTTCTTCAAAGTGGCCAGTTCCCTGGTCAGGGCGGCGACCTGCTTGTTCAGATCGGTCTCGGAGATGCTCGAAAGCGATGCCATGACGTGGTTCCTTCATCTGCAGAAGGAAGCCTAACGCATGACCCTGAAGACCGTTCCGGTCAGTCCCGGCGGGCTCTAGCGAACCTGATCGAGCAGGCGCTTGCATTCCAGCAGGTCGAACAGCGCCTCCTGCAGCAATGCGCGATTGTCACGGGAAAGTTTTGACGTGTCCGGTGGAACCGGGCCTTCCTCGTCGGTCTTGCCGATGCCGAAAAAACGACGGCTGGGTTTCACCCTCGGTTGGCCGACCAGCATCTCGTCGTCCGGGCCGCGCGGCTGCGCCGCTTGCGTCAGCGGTACCGCGTCAGCCTGCCGGCGCTGCGAGATCGCCTCGACCGCCGCCATGTCGCCATTGCCGACGGCGATCAAAAACTGGTTGCCGTTCTCGCGCAACAGCTTCTGTACGCCCTTGATCGTATAGCCCTGATCGTAGAGCATGTGGCGAATGCCCTTGATCAGCTCGACGTCCTGCGGCCGGTAGTAGCGGCGGCCGCCGCCGCGCTTCATCGGCTTGATCTGGTTGAAACGCGTCTCCCAGAAGCGCAGCACGTGCTGCGGCAAATCCAGATCCTCCGCGACCTCGCTGATGGTGCGGAAAGCATCGGGGCTCTTGTCCATGGGCGAATCCTCACGCTAGAGCATGATCGCGAAAGGCGGGGACCGGTTTTTGGGCAACATCACGGTAAAACAAAGAGAGCAGCTTTTCCGTCCACCGGGGCGGATCACACCCAAATACCGATCCGGCCTGCCGAATCGCATCTTATTTCAGCGGTTTATGAAACAATATTCAAGCCCGGCGTAAAAGCAGGCTTCGTTTTTCAACCGAAGCCTGAAGCATGGATTCTCGGCAAGGGAGATCGGGAATCTACTTGCTGCCCTTGGCCTTGCTGTTTTGATGGGAGCGCAGGATGCGGTTCTTCAGCACGTTCGATGACTTGAAGGTCATCACCCGGCGCGGCAGGATCGGCACTTCCTCACCGGTCTTGGGATTGCGCCCGATGCGTTCGTTCTTGGAACGGACATGGAAGGTCGCGAAGGACGACAGTTTCACCGTCTCACCGCGAACGATCGCCTCGCAGATCTCATTCAGCACCGCCTCGACAAGCTCGGCCGATTCAGTACGCGACAGCCCAACCTTGCGGTAAACGGCTTCGGCGAGGTCGGCGCGCGTAAGTGTCTTTCCCCCCATACGAACCGTCCCATCAGCTCAAAAAATAAAATCGATACAAGCAACGGCAGAACCTAAGTAATTGATCCGTCAAGGTCAAGGACCCGAACCCGTTAGTTCGGCACTTACCAACGCAGCAGGACGGCGCCCCAGGTGAAGCCGCCGCCCATCGCCTCAAGCAGCACCAGGTCACCCTTTTTGATGCGGCCGTCGGCGACGGCCGCGGATAGTGCCAGCGGCACGGAAGCAGCCGATGTGTTACCGTGCAAATCGACGGTCACCACCACCTTCCGCTCCTCTATCCCGAGCTTTTTGGCCGAAGCATCAATAATTCGTTTATTGGCTTGATGCGGCACGAACCAGTCGAGATCAGCGGCGCTGATGCCGGCCTGTGCGAACGTCGCCTCGATGACGTCGGTGATCATGCCGACCGCATGCTTGAACACTTCGCGGCCTTCCATCCTGAGGTGCCCGACCGTTCCGGTAGTCGACGGCCCACCGTCGACAAAAAGCTTGTCCTTGTGGATGCCGTCGGAGCGCAGGCTGGCCGCCAGAACGCCTCGGTCGGCGATGCCGCCTGCCCCCGTGCCTGCTTCCAGCACTATCGCGCCGGCGCCGTCGCCGAACAAAACGCAGGTCGAGCGGTCGTTCCAGTCGAGAATGCGCGAAAACGTTTCCGAGCCGATCACCAGCACCCGTCTGGCCAAGCCGCCGCGGATATAGAGGTCGGCGGTCGTCACCGCATAGACAAAACCCGAGCAGACCGCCTGCAGGTCGAAGGCAAAACCGTGGTGCATGCCGAGCCGGTTCTGGATCTCGACTGCGGTCGCGGGAAAGGTGTTGTTGGGCGTCGAGGTCGCCAACACGATCAGGTCGATGTCGTCAGCCGTCAGGCCGGCGCTGTCGAGGGCTGCCCGCGCTGCCGCCTCACCCAGAGAGGCCGTCGTCTCGTCGTCGGCCGCAATGTGGCGCTGGCGAATACCGGTACGCTGGACGATCCATTCGTCCGAGGTCTCGACCATGCCTTCAAAATCGGCATTCTTCATAATGCGGCGGGGCAGCGCGGCGCCCGTGCCGCGCACGACTGATCTGATCAATGCTCTTTCCTATTCCTTTGCGTCGATGACGACGTCGGATTTCCGGATTGTCTGGGCATTCGGATTGCGGGCATGGAACAGGTCGAGATCGGCCTCGATGCGGTCAAGCAGATTGTTGCGCACCATGTCGTAGCCGAGCTCGATCGCCGCAGCGAAGCCATCCGAATCAGCCCCGCCATGGCTTTTCACCACGATGCCGTTCAATCCCAGGAAGACGCCGCCATTGGAGCGGCCGACATCCATCTTCTCGCGCAGGCGATCGAAGGCGGTCTTGGCGAAGATATAGCCGATCCTGGCCATCAGTGTCCGGTTCATCGCGGCGCGCAGGTAGCCGGCGATCTGCCTGACCGTGCCTTCCGCCGTCTTGAGCGCGATATTGCCGGCAAATCCTTCGGTAACGACGACGTCGACACTGCCCTTGCCGATGTCGTCACCCTCGACAAAGCCATGGTAGTTCATCGAGGCCATGTTGGCCTCGCGCAGCATACGGCCTGCTTCCTTGACCTCCTCCTGACCCTTGATCTCCTCGACGCCGACATTGAGCAGGCCGACGCTCGGCCGTTCGATGCCGAAAACCGAGCGCGCCATGCCGGTACCCAGAATGGCAAAATCAACCAGTTGATGCGCATCCGCACCGATGGTTGCGCCGACGTCCAGCACCACGCTTTCGCCGCGCAATGTCGGCCAGAGCGCCGCAATCGCCGGGCGGTCGATGGTCGCCATGGTGCGAAGGCAGAATCTGGACATCGCCATCAGTGCGCCGGTATTGCCAGCCGAGATGCAGGCGTCCGCCGTGCCTGCCTTGACCGCTTCGACGGCTTTCCACATCGATGACTTCCAGCGGCCATGGCGCAGTGCCTGGCTCGGCTTGTCGTCCATCCGGACTGCGATCTCGCAGTGGATGAACTCGCTCACCTCCGCTAGCTTGGGGAATTTGGCGAGTTCAGGCCTTACCGCTTCTTCGCGCCCATAGATGACGAAGCGTATGTCCGGACGGCGGGTGGCGACAGTCATGAGCGCCGGGATGACCACGCTTGGCCCGTGATCGCCGCCCATGGCATCGATGGAAATCCTGATCACGCGGTGTTCATCTCACGGTTGCTTGGCCAGCGGGCTTGCCAAGGTACGGGGCTCGCGAAGGTTCGGCGAAAATAACGGTTTTGGGCTGCCGCACAACCAACTTTTCTCAAATTGGGTCAGCCATCAGGATTTTCCCAGCAGTGATCTGAGCTTTTGCTGGAATTCATTCTCCACAGGCTCGGCATCGCCGGCGGCCTCCAGCGACACACCCGGCTTGCGCGGATAGGGATCGATCGCCAAGCCAAAGAACTGTTCGGCAAGCGCCCCGACGTCGATCGCGTCGCCGGAAAAGGTTTCCGGGCTGTCCGGCCCTTCGGCGTCGAGCAGGATCTCACCGCCACCGTCGAAACCTTGCCGCCCGAGCTTGGATTGTTCCGGCAGGAACAGCGCCTCGACCGGCTCGTCGATATGCGCCTCGACCGGGTCGAGAGTGACGATGCAGGCCTGCGTTATATCGGCCTCGACATGGCCGCTGACTTTCACCCCATTGCGCTTCCACGGCTCGATCAGAAGTTCGGCGCGATAGTTCTCGACCGAAAGCAGCTCATGCTCGACGGCCAGTATGGCGCGCTGCCCGGCGTCGGCATCGATCACCACCGGCAGCCCTTTTTGCGGCATCCGGGCGACATTTGCCAGGAATGACACTGGGCTGTGGGTATCAGGATGTTTCATCTTCGCCTCCACTTCGCCGCCTTCATTCGGCCTGCCTTCGCTCAGAGTTGGCCACTGGAAATGCCACCGTGCCGGAAACGATCGATTCGGTCGGCTGTTGCGTGAGTTGCCTTGATGCATCGGCGGCATAGAGTGCCAGTTGCGACGCTTGCGGCCAGGCGCCGGCATCCGGCCTGACATTGCGGGAAAGGGCGGCGGCAAGCGCATCATGGTCATTTCGTTTCAGCGCATCGTCATAGGCGGCGGTACGGCCATAGAACATCTTCGCCAGTTTCCGCATTCGCTTCGGCACGCCGACGTCGCCAATGCCCAATTCCCGCAACGAATGTTCGACATCCATGAAGAACTCGTCGATCAGCACCTGCGCAACCTCTGCCGCAGCACCGCCCTCGCCGCGCAACCGGTGCTGGAACAGGAACATGTGCAACGACAGCATCTCGAAGCGGCCGAGCGGCGTGTCCGGCACGTTCCAGGCGGAATAAAACACCGGTTGCCGCGCCGCCGCCACGATTTGTGCGTAAAGCGCCTCGGTGATGGCGCGGTTGGCGTGACGTTCGCGGCCAAAGAGGCGCTGGAACATTTGAGGGTGGTCTCCCGGGACCGTTTGTTGAAGTGGCCTTGTTGCATCGGCAAGCAAGCTGGTTTACCGGTTTTGCGGCCCAGCGCAAGTTGCGGCCAGCTTATGGAGTTGTAGTTGCGCGCGCTGAAATTCAAGTCGACTTTCCTGCCTAGGCCCGCCGGTGCGGTTTCGCTGCTGGTGATCGCTGCCGCGCTTTCCGCCTGCAATTCGTCCAAGATGATCGGCGATCTCAATCCGAGCGAGACGCTGACGCAGGGCTACGTCATCGACCAGCAGGCGATCGACCTGGTGCCGGTCGGCTCGAGCCGCGAACAGGTGCTGCTGGCGCTCGGCACTCCCTCGACGAAGGCGACCTTCGACAACGAGGCCTTTTATTACATTTCGCAGACGCGCAAGCGATATGTCGCCTTCGACAAGCCGCGGCTAGTCGACCAGCATGTGCTGGCGGTCTATTTTGGCGATGACGGGCGCGTCACCCAGATCGCCAATTACGGCCTGAAGGACGGCAAGGTGTTTGACTTCATCTCGCGCACCACGCCGACCGGCGGCAAGGACCAGAACTTCCTCAGCCAGATCATCAGTGGCGCCAGCAAGCTGACGCCTGGTGTTCCGGGCGCCAGCGGCGGCAGTACGCTCGGCGGCACCTGATCCACTCGACGGTGTCGGCTTCTTTTCTTTTTCGCTTCCCTGTAAGCGGCGGCACATCTCAGGCAATGAAAACCCGCGGGAGCGATCCCGCGGGTTTTTGTCTTGAGCCGTGGCGACCGAGCTTAGCCGTGCGCGAGCACGGCCAATAGCAGCAGCGCGACGATGTTCGTGATCTTGATCGCCGGGTTGACCGCCGGCCCAGCAGTATCCTTATAGGGATCGCCGACCGTGTCGCCGGTCACAGAGGCCTTGTGTGCTTCGGAGCCCTTGAGGTGCTTGAGGCCGTCCTTGTCGACGAAACCATCTTCGAACGACTTCTTGGCGTTGTCCCAGGCACCGCCGCCGGAGGTCATCGAGATGGCAACGAAAAGGCCGTTGACGATGACGCCGAGCAGCGAGGCGCCGAGCGCGGCAAAGGCGGATGCCTTCGAACCGGAGATCAGGAGGACACCGAAATAGACCACCAGCGGCGCCAGCACCGGCAGCAGTGATGGAACGATCATCTCCCGGATCGCTGCCTTGGTCAGAAGGTCGACGGCGCGCGCATAGTTCGGCTTCGAGGTGCCGGCCATGATGCCCGGATCCTCGCGGAACTGCTTGCGCACCTCCTCGACGATAGCACCGGCGGCGCGGCCGACGGCGGTCATGGCGATGCCGCCGAACAGATACGGGATCAGGCCGCCGAAGATCAGGCCGGCGACGACATAAGGATTGGAGAGGTCGAAGGAGACGTCGCCCATGCCCTGGAAGTAGGGGTATTTGTCGCTATTGGCGGCAAAGAACTTCAGGTCGTTAGAGTAGGCCGCAAACAGCACCAGCGCGCCGAGGCCGGCCGACCCGATGGCATAGCCCTTGGTTACCGCTTTGGTGGTGTTGCCGACAGCGTCGAGCGCGTCGGTGGACTGGCGCACTTCCTTGGGCAGGCCGGCCATTTCGGCAATGCCGCCGGCATTGTCGGTGACTGGGCCGAAGGCATCGAGCGCGACGATCATGCCGGCGAGGCCAAGCATCGTCGTCACCGCGATCGCCGTGCCGTAGAGGCCGGCGAGCTGGTATGTCGAGATGATGCCGCCGACGATGACGATCGCCGGCAACGCCGTCGCTTCGAGCGAGACCGCCAGGCCCTGGATGACGTTGGTGCCGTGACCGGTGACCGAGGCCTGGGCGATGGAGTTCACCGGACGCTTGTTGGTGCCGGTATAATATTCGGTGATCACCACGATGAGGCCTGTCACCACAAGGCCGACCAGGCCGCAGATGAACAGGTTCGTGCCGGTGATGGCCATGCCGGCGACGGTGCCGATCTCACCCCAGCCGATGCATGCCGAAGTGGCGACGGCAAGGCCGACAATTGACAGCAGGCCGGTGACGATCAGGCCCTTGTAGAGAGCGCCCATGATCGAGCCGCTGGAACCGAGCTTGACGAAGAAGGTGCCGGCGATCGAGGTGAGAATGCAGGCGCCGCAGATGGCCAGCGGATAGAGCATGGTCGCGCCGAGAACGGCGGTGCCACCGAAAAAGATGGCGGCAAGGACCATGGTGGCGACCACGGTCACCGCATAGGTCTCGAACAGATCGGCGGCCATGCCGGCGCAATCGCCGACATTGTCGCCGACATTGTCGGCGATGGTGGCCGGATTGCGTGGATCGTCTTCGGGAATGCCGGCTTCAACCTTGCCGACGAGATCGCCGCCGACGTCGGCGCCCTTGGTGAAGATGCCGCCGCCGAGACGAGCGAAGATCGAAATCAGCGAGGCGCCGAAGCCAAGCGAAACCAACGAGTCGATGACGACACGGTCATCGGGCTGAAGGCCCATGAACTGGGTGAGGATCAGGTAATAGATCGATACGCCAAGCAGGGCCAGGCCAGCAACCAGCATGCCAGTGATGGCGCCCGACTTGAAGGCGATCTCGAGGCCGGCAGCGAGGCTGTTGGACGCCGCCTGCGCGGTGCGCACATTGGCGCGCACCGAGACGTGCATACCGATGAAGCCAGCGGCGCCCGATAGAACGGCGCCGATCAGGAAGCCGATGGCGGCGGTGATCGAAAGCAGCCACCAGGCGAGCAGCAGGACCACGACGCCGACGATGGCGATGGTGGTGTACTGGCGCGCCAGATAGGCTTGCGCGCCTTCGCGGATGGCCGCGGAAATTTCCTGCATGCGTGCATTGCCCTGATCGGCCGCGAGGACCGAACGTGTCGCCCAGATGGCGTAAAGGACTGAAAGCAGACCGCAGGCGATGACAGCTGAAAGTATGGTCATTGCCGAATTTTCCTCGATTGGTGGCCCAAAAGAACCCCTCCCCGGGCCGTTGAGACAGGGGACGAATTTTCCGCAACCGGAATCCGTCCCTTCGCAGCGGCTTATGCGAAACAGGGCTCGGAACGTCAAGATATTGTTCGGTTTTTGTCCGGTTTTCGCTCAAAAGATCCCGGGTTTCATCCAAAAGGCTGGACGGCAGCGCGCCTGTCGACACTGCCATCCGATTAGATCTGATTGAAATCGGCGAACGGCCGTCAAACTTTGCGCGGGTCGCCGTCCGGCTGGACGACGAAGATCAGCACCACCAGCATTGTCATGTAGAATTTGAACGCCGCCTCCTGACCATTCCATGTCGAAGACTGCCACATGGCAAACCACTCGCCGCCAACGACCATGAAGCCGAAATACCAAACGAGGAAACCCATGGTGGCGGCTATGATGGCGAACTTCTTGGCATCGTTGAATGCCTGTCCGCTGGCGTTGCGCGCCTGCCAGAGTCGCCAGGCGGCGACTAGGTAGAGCAAGCAGGTCAGCGCCTCGCCAATGATGATCAGCCAGTAGCCCGCCGTCCACAGCGACGGGTTGGTGATCGAGCGGTACATCAGGGCGTTGCCGGGAAAGGTCGTGTCCATGCTCAGCACATGCTGGACAAAGGCGAAGTTTGAGCCGTAATCGGTGATGTTGCCGAAGGCGACAAGGAAGGCGAAAGCCGCCAGACACAAACACATGACGATCTTGGAGAAACGCGCGGTCATGGCAAGAACTCCTGCTGAAAGATCGGGGCATCGCACTCATCAATCGCCGAGTCCCGAAGATCGCGCAACGGGGGGACCAGTGATCATAGTGCTCACGACTGTCGCGAGACATTATGCCGGGAAGCAAGACATTGCCGCGATTCTCGAAACCCTCGATCTCGACAGCTATTGCGCGGTGGGCGACTTAGTCTCTGTGGTTAGAGCCGGCACACAGCACGATTTCGCCATCATCCGCCGCCGCTGGATCGCCAGCGAGACGGGCACCACGCTCGAACTGACGATCGATCATCCGGCGCGTTCGAGTGGCCGTTGAAAGAAGCGAACTTTGCCCCGAGGGGCTACTCCACCTCGCGCCCCATGCGCCGGCCCGTGTAGCGCTCGATCGCCGACAGCCCGTCATAGATCAGCACGGCAAGGGCGGCGACGATCAGGCCGCCCTGCAGGATGAAGGCGAGGTTGTTCGACAGCAGGCCGGCGATGATCACCTCGCCCAATGTCCTCGCCGCCACTGTCGAGCCGATGGTCGCGGTGGCGAGGCTGATCACCACCGACAGCCGGATACCGCCGAGGATGATCGGCGCGCTGAGCGGCAGTTCGACCTTGACCAGCCTTTGCCAGCCGGTCATGCCGGCGCCACGCGCCGCCTCGACGACATTGGCCGGCAGCGTCGTCAGGCCGGTCAGCGCGTTCTCGAAGATCGGCAGCAGGCCATAGAGAAACAACGCAATCAGCGTCGGCTTTTCGCCGAAGCCGACGGCCGGCACGGCAAGCGCCAGCACCGCCACCGGCGGAAAGGTCTGGCCGATATTGACCAGGCTGCGCGACAGCGGCAGGAATTCGGCGCCGGCTGGCCTGGTGACCAGAATGGCGAGCGCGACCGCAACGATCGTCGCGGCAACCGTTGCGATCAGGACGGTCTGCAGATGCAGCAGCGTCAACGTCAAAAGGCTGCCCTGATTGTAGATTACCGGCGCGTTGTTCTCTGTCAGCGGCTTCAGCAGCGGTTCGAACCAGCCGGGATTGGTGACGAAGGCAATAAGCAGCACCACCAGGGCAAGCCTGAGCAGTGATGGAAGCCAGGGTTTCATGCCGGCCTCGCCGCGCGTTTAACCAGTCCATCCACAGTGACGCGGCCAAGCGATTTGCCATCAGTATCTTTCACCGGCAGTGCCGGGCGGCCCGACCACAGGAGTTCGGCCAACGCGTCGCGTTGGCTGGCATCACCGGGGATCGCCTCGCCTTCGGCCGTGCCTTTTTCCACCGCGTCGCGCACCCGGCCAAGCGATAACAGCCGGAACGGTTTTTCGCTGGCGCCAACCAGGGTCTCGACAAACGCGCTGGCCGGTTTCGCCAGTATCTCGGCCGGCGCGGCATATTGCACTACTTTGCCGCCGTCCATCACCGCGATCTTGTCGCCCATGTGAACGGCCTCTTCCATGTCATGGGTGACTAGGATGATGGTGGTGCCGAAGCGCTTCTGGATCGCCAGCAGATCCTCCTGCGCCTTGTTGCGGATGATTGGATCGAGCGCGCCGAACGGCTCATCCATCAACAGCACGTTGGGTTCCGCGGCAAGCGCCCGGGCGACGCCGACGCGCTGCTGCTGGCCGCCGGAAAGCTCATGCGGATAGCGTGGCCCGTAGGCTTGCGGGTCGAGCTGATATAGCGTCATCAGCTCGTCGACGCGGGCTTTGATGCGGTTGGCGTCCCAGCCGAGCAATACCGGCACAGTGGCGATGTTCTGTGCCACCGTGCGATGCGGAAACAGACCGTGGCCCTGGATGGCATAGCCGATGCTGCGACGCAGCTCATAATCAGGCACCGAGCGGTTGTCGACGCCGTCGAGCTTGATCACGCCCGATGTCGGCTCGACCAGCCGGTTGATCATGCGAAGCAGCGTCGTCTTGCCGGAGCCGGAGGTGCCGACGATGACGGCGATGCTGCGCGGCTCGATTACTATCGACACGTCGTCGACCACTGTCGTCTCGCCGTAGCGCTTGGTGATGCCTTCGATCTCGATCATGCCGTTTAAACCCTGCGCTTGCTGGCGCTCATTTCGATCACTGCATCGAGGATGATGGCGGCGGCGAAGGCCAGCGCCACCGTCGGCACGGCACCGAGCAGCACCAGGTCCATCGCCGTCTGGCCGACTCCCTGGAATACGAATACGCCAAAGCCGCCGCCGCCGATCAGCGCGGCAATGGTGGCGAGGCCGATATTCTGCACCAGCACGATGCGAATGCCGGTGAGGATCACCGGGAAAGCCAGCGGAAACTCGACGCCGAACAGCCGCTGGCGGTCGGTCATGCCCATGCCGCGCGCTGCGTCGTTGGCGGCACGCGGCACACCGGCAAGGCCGACCACGGTGTTGGCCACCACCGGCAGCAGTGAATAGAGGAACAGGGCGACGAAAGCCGGCGCCGTGCCGATGCCGCGAATGCCGAGCGCGGCAGCACCCGGCACATGCGAAGCGACCCAGCCGAGCGGTGCTATCAAGAGGCCGAACAGCGCGATCGAAGGAATGGTCTGAATGATGTTCAGCACGTTGAGCACGCCGGCCCGCAATTTCTCGACGCGGTGGCAGAGGATGCCGAGCGGCAGGCCGATAATCACTGCTGCCGCCAGCGAACCCAGCGCCAGCGTCACGTGCTTGGAGCCTTCCGCCCAAAAACTATCGGCGCGATTGAAATATTCCTTGAGGATCGACAGGCTGTTCCAGCTCCCCGAGACCAGCAGCAGGCCGATCGCCGCTGCGGCGACAACAAGCACGCCGACCCGTGCCTGCGGCGACAGGTTCAGCCTTGTAAGCACGTCGGCGAGCAGAAGCGTGAAGGCGAAGATAAACAGCCAGAAGCCCGAAGCCGGCGAGATACGGGCGAAGGTGTTGCCGGCGGGCGTCAGGAAGCTGCCGGCAACGCCGATCAGCAGCGCCAGCGCCGCAAGTGCAACCACACTGGCGGCGAGGCGCAGAGCAAGCGGCGTTTTCAGCAATGCAATGAGCGCCGCTGCGACAACAATCGCCATCAATAGCGGACCGACCGCCGCAGGCAAAGATTCGAGGATCGAGCTCGCCTCGCCGGGTACGATGCGATTGGCGCGGAACGTGGCGAATGGTGCCGCAAAAGCCGCATAGGCTGATATCGCCGCGATAACCACGCCGAGCTTGTCAAACCGGATGCGCACGCCCTCCCCCATCGGCCGATCCGCGCACCTCGAAAGCGGCGCGCCGGAATCGCCTTACTTGAGGAAGCCGTTCTTTTTCAAAAAGTCTTCGGCGACGCCCTTGACCGGTTCGCCGCCAACCTGGACGCGGCCATTCAACTCCTGCAGCGTGACGAGATCGAGCTTGGCGAAGACCGGCTTCAGCAGCGTCTCGATTTCCAGGTGCTCCTTCAGCACCGCCTCGCGGATGATCGGCGCCGGCTGGTAGACCGGCTGCACACCCTTGTCGTCCTCAAGCACGACGAGGCCGGAGGGCGCGATGCCGCCGTCGGTGCCGTAGACCATGGCCGCGTTGGCGCCGTTGGTCTGGTTGGCCGCAGCGGCAATGGTCGCCGCCGTATCGCCGCCCGACAGCGTGATCAACTGGTCCGGCTTCAGCGTAAAGCCGTAGGTCTTCTGGAAAGCGGGCAGCGCGGCCGCCGAATTGACGAACTCGGCGGACGCCGCCAGCACCACCTTGCCGCCGCCCGAGACATATTTGCCGAAGTCGGAAAGGGTGACGAGCTTGTTGGTATCGGCGACCTCCTTACGCAGGGCGATCGCCCAGGTGTTGTTAGCCGGTGACGGGGACAGCCAGACGATCTTGTTGGCGTCGTAATCGAGCTTCTTGGCAGTCTCGTAGGCCTTAGCGGCATCCTTCCACACCGGATCGTCGGCCTTCTCGAAGAAGAATGCGGCGTTGCCGGTGTATTCCGGATAGATGTCGATCTCGCCGGCCGTAATTGCCTTGCGTACCACAGGCGTGCCGCCGAGTTGGATGCGGTCGGTGGTCTGGATATTATTGGCGTTCAGCACCAGCTGGATGATGTTGCCGAGCACGCCGCCCTCGGTGTCGATCTTCGACGACACCACCACCTGGGCACTCGCCGAGGCCACCGTGATGCCGAGCGCCAGCACGGTGCCGGCCAGAACCTTGATTGAAAACATATCACAAATCCCTTGCTGTGAACCGGAATATGGCTGCCGCATATGAGCATGGCTTCGATGCCCCGTCGGGGTACACGGTTTCATAAGAGGGGTGATGGACGCAATAATTTTGTTCGGATTTGGGTGAATCCGCTGTTGTCTCGTCCCGACAGCGTGGCGTCAGCTGGCCGCACGCAAGCCCGTCATCTTCAACACGCCCAGTGCCACGAAGCACAGCGCGACGACCGGAAAAATCATCCAGTTCAGCATCTCCCAGCCCCAGGCATTGTAGACTGCGCCCGACATCAGCGAGGCGAAGGCGACGGAGCCGAACAGGACGAAATCGTGGAACCCCTGGACCTTGCCTTTTTCGGATGGCTGGTAGCTGTCAGCCACCATGGCGGTGGCGCCGATGAAGCTGAAGTTCCAGCCGAGGCCGAGCAGGATCAGCGTTGTCCAGAACTGCCACAGTGCCAACCCCGACAGCGCGACTATACCGCAGCCAATGAGCAGCACCAGGCCGATGGCCACGATCCGCTCCGCGCCAAAACGATAAATCAGCGACCCCGTGAAGAAGCTCGGCGCGAACATCGCCATCACATGCCAGGAAATGCCGAGCGTGGCGTCGTCGGTCGAAAGGCCGCAGCCGACCATGGCCAGTGGCGCGCCGGTCATGACGAAGCTCATCAGCGCGTAGCTGCCGATGGCGCAAAACAGCGCCGCGACGAAGCGCGGCCTGGTGACGATTTCTAAGAGCGGCCGGGCGTCGCTGTCGGCGATTTCCACCTTCTCGGTTGCCTTGGCTGGGATGCGCAATAAAGAGAGGATGGCGGCGCCAACCGCCGCCAGCACCAGGATGGACGCAAACGAGCCGGCAAACTTCACCGGCGAGAACAGGTCGCCGGTGAAAATGACGATCTGCGGCCCAAGTATGGCGGTGACGATGCCGCCGGCCAGCACGAAGGAGATGGCGCGCGCCTTGAATTCAGGCGGAGCATTGTCGGCGGCGGCAAAGCGGAATTGCTGGACAAAGGCACCGCCGATCCCGATCACGGCAAGGCCGAAAGCGAACAGCCAGAAGCTGGCATGAAACAGCGCCAACGTAGCGACCAGCCCGCCAAGCGCTGTGACCGCAGTGCCGGTCATGAAGCCGTCGCGCTGGCCGAGCCGGCGGATGATCGCCGCGGCCGGCAGGGAACCGAGCGCCACGCCGACATTGAAGCCGGTGATCGGCGCGGTTGCCAGCGACTTGTCGGCTTCGAGGAGGTACTGCCCGGCCAGTCCGCCCATGGAAATGGCGATGGGTGCCGCCGAACCGATGATCGCCTGCGAGGCTGCGAGGATGAAAGCGGTGCGACGCGCTTCCTTGCCGGCCTCAACGACGCCGATAGCAGTCATGAGGCGTCCTTGCCGCGGCCCTCGCCACGCACGCGGCGCGACACGCGATCAAGCACCGCATTGACCAGTTTCGGCTCGTCTTCTTCGTAAAATGCCTTGGCGATGTCGACATATTCGGAGACGATGACCGCCACCGGCACGTCCTCGCGTTTCATCAATTCGTAGACGCCGGCACGCAATATGGCGCGCAACGTCGAATCGAGCCTCGACAGCGGCCAGTCCTCGGTCAGCGCCTGGCGGATAATCGGATCGATGGTCTTCTGGTGCTCGACAACGCCGGCAAGAATGGCGCGAAACCATTGCGCATCGGCCTCGCGATAGAGCGCGCCGTCGACTTCCTTGCCGAGCCTGAACGCCTCGTATTCGGCGGTGATCTCAAACACGCCGCTGCCGGCGACATCCATCTGGTAGAGCGCCTGCACAGCCGCCAGGCGGGCAGCACCGCGCTTGTTGGCATGGCGAACCGCAGGCTGGCCGGGCGAAGCGGGTTCGCTCACGTTCGCTCTCCCAGTTGTTCCTTTAGGGCGATCATGGTCAGCGCCGCACGCGCCGCAAAGCCGCCCTTGTCGCCTTCGGAGCGCCTGGCCCGTGTCCAGGCCTGTTCGTCGTTTTCGGTGGTCAGGATGCCATTGCCGATGCAGACTGAATCCTGCACGGACAGGTCCATCAGGGCACGGCTGGATTCATTGGCGACGATATCGAAATGATAGGTGTCGCCGCGGACCACCGTGCCGAGGGCGACGAAACCGTCATAGCTCGTCCCGCCTTCGGAAGCACCGTCGAGCGCGAAGGAAATCACCGCCGGGATTTCGAGCGAGCCCGGAACGGTGACGACATCGTATGTCGCGCCCGCTTCGTCGAGCGCGCTGGTCGCGCCTTCGAGCAACGCGTCCGCAAGGTCGTCGTGAAAGCGCGCCTCGATGACAAGAAGGTGGGCCTTCTTCTTCGGACGGATGAACGCTTTGCCGTGTTGGGATGTGCCAGCCATAGATGTCTCCGGGGATCGCCGGTGACTTAGGCCGAAGCCGGTTTGATCGCAAGCGGAAGATTGCTGAAGGAACGTTCAAGGCCAACCCGGTGGCGGCCGCATCAGGGAATGGACTTTATGGGCGATCGCCTCAAAGTCCCTCTTTGGCCGCCTCCACCAGTCGCGCCGCGTAGCGGGCCATGGTGTCGATCTCGAGGTTGACGCGGTCGCCGACCTGGCGTTCGCCCCAGGTGGTGACCGTCAGCGAGTGGTGGATCAATAGCACGTCGAAGCGGGTGCCTTCGACCTTGTTGACGGTGAGCGAAGTGCCGTCGAGCGCGACGGAACCCTTGGGGGCGATGAATTTGGCAAGCTCGCGCGGTGCTTCCAGAGTAAAGCGAACGGCGTCACCCTCTTCCTTGCGGGCCACGATCTCGGCCATTCCGTCGACATGGCCTGACACGATATGGCCGCCAAGCTCGTCGCCGATCTTCAGCGCCCGCTCCAGGTTGATGCGCGTGCCGGATTTCCAGCCCATCGCGGTCGTCAGCCTGAGTGCTTCTTCCCAGGCCTCGACTTCGAACCAGCGTGCGTTCGCGCCGTCTTCCGGCAATCCCGTTACCGTCAGGCAGACGCCGCCGCACGAAATTGAAGCGCCAATGGCAATGGTCTGCGGATCGTAGGCGGTGTCGATGCGCAAACCGACGCCTTCCCTGAGCGGCTTCACGGCGGCGACGGTGCCGACATCGGTGACGATTCCAGTGAACATTACTTTGGCCCAGTGAACATCAGTTCGGTCCTAAATGTCTCTTGTCCATTCGGCATATGTGTCTTCGCCGAAACGCATGTCGCGCAATTTGCGAAATCCCGGCGGGATATGGTTGGCATCTATCGGCGATGCAATGCCGTCCTCGCCGATCGCATCCGGCCCCTGAAACAGCACGATGCGATCGACGAGTTGTTCGTCGAGGAACGCCTTGGCCACCTTGGCGCCGCCCTCGACCAGCACGCTCGCCATGCCCAGCGCCGCCAGATCCTCGAGCAGTTCCGGCAGCGCAATATCGCCTTCATACGTCTCAGTGCCGATGAAGCGCACTCCGGTGCGTTCGAGCGCGGCCCGCCGACGTGGATCGGCCTCGGCACACGCGGCGACATAGAGCGGGACCCGGTCGACGCCGGAAACCAGCTTCGAGGTCTCCGGCAGCCTGATCTGGCGGTCGAGCACGATGCGCGCCGGCGAACGGTTCTCAAGTCCCGGCAGCCGCACCGTCAGCGCCGGATCGTCCTCCAGCGCGGTGCCGATGCCGATCAATATGCCGTCCGCTTCGGCGCGCATCAGATAGACTTCGCGCCGCGCGATATCGCCGGTAATGGAGACCTGCCCCTCGCCTTTCACGCCGATCTTATTGTCGCTCGAAAGCGCAAGCTTCAGAATCACTTCTGGGCGTTTTTTCAGAGATCGAATCAAATAGCCGGCCATCTGCTCCGCGGCCTCGGCCGCCAGCACTTTTTCCATCACCTCGACGCCCGCGGCACGCAAGATGGCGTAGCCCTTGCCGGAAACACGCGGGTCCGGATCGCTGGCAGCGCCAACCACCCGCGCCACGCCGGCGCTGACCAGCGCATTGGCGCAAGGCGGCGTGCGGCCGTGATGGGCGCAAGGCTCCAGCGTTACATAGGCGGTGGCGCCTTGCGCCAGCTCACCGGCTTCGGCCAGCGCCTCGGTTTCGGCATGCGGCCGGCCGCCGACGGCCGTGACGCCGCTGCCGACGATCATTGGCCCGTCGCCGTCATCGCGTACGATGAGCGTGCCGACGGAAGGATTGGTCGACGTCCGGCCGGCATTTTTGCGCGACAGCCTGAGGGCTGCCGCCATATAGCGGCGATCGAGGACCTCTTGCTTCGCCGTGCTGCGCTCGGACCCTGCCATGCTCAGCCGGCGTCCTCTTCGCTCTTCAGCTCTCCGCCCCTGGGCTCGTCACTTTTGAGCTCGTCGCCTTTGAGCTCGCCCAACACGTCGTGGAAATCCTTGGCCTCGCGGAAATTGCGGTAAACGGAGGCAAAGCGCACATAGGCGACATCGTCGAGCGACTTAAGCGCCTCCATGACCAGCCGGCCGACTTCGCCGGAGGCGACCTCGGTCTCGCCCGAGCTTTCCAGCTGGCGCACTATGCCGGTCACCGCGCGGTCGATGCGCTCCGGGTCGACGTTACGCTTGCGTACCGCAATCTCGACCGAGCGCAGCAGCTTGTCGCGGTCGAACGGCACCTTGCGTCCCGACTTCTTCACCACGACGAGATCGCGCAATTGGACGCGCTCGAAAGTGGTGAAGCGGCCGCCGCAATCCGGGCAGACGCGCCGCCTGCGGATCGCCGCGCCGTCTTCGGCGGGGCGCGAATCCTTCACCTGCGTATCTTCGGACTGGCAGTAGGGACAGCGCATGGAGAGCCTTCGGTTCGCGATTCTCGTGGAGCGAAAGGCTTAGAGGTTTTTGCCACGATGGCAAAGTATGGCCGATGACCGATCGCGTCTCAGAGATAGCGAGGCACGAGGAAAATTGCGAGAGCGGCAATCAGTCGGACGGCAATCCGCCAATCAGGGAGCGACGTCGCCGGTCGGGAAGCCGCAGGACGTGCCGAGATAGCGATAGGCCTTGGTGAAGCCGTCCATCGATATGGTCGCGACCGGCTTGTCGGCGAAGCTGACATCGAGGGCGCTGGTACGGCGCATGGCACGCAGTATGGCGAGGGTTGTCTCGGGCTTGTTGTTCACTATCCACTGGCCGTCGGCGATAAGATGAAAACCAGCCTTGATCTTGTCGTTGACGTCGCGGAACACCGCCGGGATGTTGTCGCCCTTAGGCAAGTCACCGTTTCTCACGGCGATGATGAGGCTCGGATAGCCCTCGGGCGGCAGTACGTCGCCATTCGAGATGGCTAGCGTAAGGGTGCCACTGGTGCCGTTTGCGTCGAAAAAGACCGTCGAGGCGGCGCAGGTCTTGCGCACATCCTCACCGGTGTTGACCTCGTCCACCGTGGTGGACCACCTGCCGAAGGTCTCTGTCTTGGGTGCTGCCGGGGTCGGCTCGGTCTGTGCCAAGGCGAGGCCGGACAGCTGCAAGATAGCCGATGCCAGCAAGGCACCAAAGCCGGCGAAACGGAAAGTTGGCATCATTGAGCTTCTCCGCAGGTGCCTTGCTGTCGCACCGGGACTGTCCCGCACATGGAGGTCACTAGCGTCGGTCAACCAAGATACGGATAAAGCGGAAAACGATCCGTCAATGCCGCCACCTTGGCCTTCACGGCTGCCTCGACGGCCGCATTGCCCTCATCGGAATTGGCGACCTTCAGTCCATCCAGCACTTCGGTGATCAGCTTGCCGATCTCACGGAACTCGGCCTGGCCGAAGCCGCGTGTGGTGCCGGCCGGCGTGCCGAGACGAACGCCCGAGGTGACGAAAGGCTTTTCCGGATCGAAGGGGATGCCGTTCTTGTTGCAGGTGATGTTGGCGCGGCCAAGGGCAGCTTCGGCGCGCTTGCCGGTGGCGTTCTTGGGACGCAGATCGACCAGCATCAGATGATTGTCGGTGCCGCCGGAGACAATGTCGAGACCGGTTTCCTGCAGGCTGGAGGCCAGCGCCTTGGCATTGGCAACGACGCTCTCCGCGTAGATCTTGAAGCTCGGCTTCAGCGCTTCGCCCAGAGCCACCGCCTTGGCGGCGATGACATGCATCAGCGGTCCGCCCTGCAGGCCGGGGAAGACGGCCGAGTTCATCTTCTTGGCAATGTCCTCGTCATTGCAAAGGATCATGCCGCCGCGCGGGCCGCGCAGCGATTTGTGCGTCGTGGTGGTGACCACGTGGGCGTGCGGCAGCGGCGACGGATGCATGCCGCCGGCGACCAGGCCGGCGATGTGGGCCATGTCGACCATCAGATAGGCACCGATCGAGTCGGCGATCTCGCGAAAACGCTCCCAGTCCCAGACGCGTGAATAGGCGGTGCCGCCGGCCAGGATCAATTTCGGCTTGGTCTCATGGGCGGTCTTCTCGATCGCATCCATGTCGAGCAGATGATCTTCCCTGCGCACGCCATAGGAGACAACCTTGAACCATTTGCCGCTCATATTGACAGGCGAGCCATGCGTCAGGTGGCCGCCGGAATTGAGGTCGAGGCCCATGAAGGTGTCGCCGGGCTGCAGCAACGCCAGGAACACCGCCTGGTTCATCTGGCTGCCGGAATTCGGCTGGACGTTGGCGAAGTTGCAGCCGAACAGCTTTTTCGCGCGTTCGATGGCCAGTTCCTCGGCGACATCGACGAATTGGCAGCCGCCATAGTAGCGCTTGCCCGGATAGCCCTCGGCATATTTGTTGGTCATGATCGACCCTTGCGCCTCGAGCACGGCGCGCGAGACGATGTTTTCCGAGGCAATCAGCTCGATCTCATGGCGCTGGCGGCCGAGTTCGTTGCGGATGGCCCCGAAAATCTCGGGGTCGGCATCGGCAAGCGTGGTTTCGAAAAAGGATTCGAATTTGTTCGACACTGCCGCTGCTGTTGCCATGGGCTGAAATCCTCAAGGTTCGGGGTCTGTCGCGCCATTAACACAGTTGCTTTCGGCCCGCCACGTTTGCTGCGCGAAATTTGCTGGCCGGATTGCGCCAGAGAGACTGGCGGCCTCTATTTCCTTGCCTGCCGACCCTTCAGCAGGGCCTCGGTGAGCGTGATCTCGGTGAACAGCGCCGCGTGGTTTGCATATGGTCCGTGGCGAACCGATTTTCGGAATCATGCGCAAAGTTCAGAGCGCGACGGCGACAACAAAAAAGGCCGCCCCTTCCGGCGGCCTTTTGCAAATGAACTCAGCTGCTTAGAGCGCGGATGTGATCTGCAGCTCGTTGGCCCCGTCGAGGCCGTAAATGTCGTCGCGGAACTGCACCACGCCCGGCCCCGTCGACCAGGCCGAGATGTAGAGGAAATAGACCGCCACCGGATTGGTGACCTGCACCGGGACGTTCTCGCCGCTCTTGATCGCCGCCTCGAAGTGCTGGCGATTCCAGCCCGGCGTATCGCGCAGAATCCAGGTGACGAGGTCGCGCACGTTCTGGACGCGCACGCAGCCCGAGGAATCGAAGCGCATCATCTTGCCGAACAGGCTCTGCTGCGGCGTGTCGTGCATGTAGACGCCGTCCGGGCTGGGGAAATTGATCTTGACCGAGGCCATGGCGTTGCCAGCGCCCGGATCCTGGCGGAAGCGGTACTTCTCGGCGTCGTCGGTCGACCAGTCGACGGTCAGCGGATCAACCTCGCTGCCATCCGGCGCGAACAGACGGATGTGGCTGTCCTTGAGATAGTTGGGGTCCTTCCGCATCAGCGGAATGATGTCCTTGCGCACGATCGAGACCGGCGCGTTCCAGTAGGGATTGACGATGATCTCGTTGATCTTGGAATTGACGATCGGCGTCTGCCGGTCGATTTTGCCGACGATTGCGGTATGGCGCAGCACGACGCGATCGTTCTCAACGGCTTCGATCTGGGCGCCCGGGATGTCGACCAGCACGTAACGGTTGCCCAGCGTGCCGGCGCGCTCGCGCAGCCGCTGCAGATTGGTCTGCAACTGGCCGAGCCGAATTGGCGCCGAAACATTCATCGCGGCATAAGAATATTGGCCCAGCGTCCCGTCGGCAGGCAGGCCATGGCGCGCCTGGAAGCGCTTGACCGCGGAGTCGACGTAGGAATCGAAGGCTGTCGAAATGCCGGCGCTCTGCGCCAGATCGCCCGCAATCATCAGACGCTTGCGCAGCGGGACCACGTCGGGATCGTCGACGCCGAGCTGCAATTTCTTGGTGTCGGGAACCGGCTCCCAGCCGCCCTGGGCGACAATGTTCTGGTATTGCGCGACCGCCTGCTCGGTAAACGAAACGGTCTGCAGGCTGAAGATCGGCAGCGTCGAGGCCACCTTGCCGCCCTGGCTGGGGCGGGCGTCGAACTGGTCGTCCCAATTGCCGCGGGCCGAGGATTTCAGGATATCTCCGATCACATCCTGCGCACTGGCACGGCCGGCGACCATAGCGGCTGCGAGCGCGGAGGCTCCTGAAAGGAAGAAACGGCGGCTGGTTCTCATGGACGGTCCAGACATTCTTGCTACAACTCAACCTACCGGGCGGTCTCGCCCGCACTCTAGAGTTGGCTTCTTAACAATTAGCCAACCATGGCCCGCATCACTTCGGTGTAAAAACACATGGGAAGTGATTTGAGCACAGGACAAATGCACGGCTTTGGCCCCAGCATCACCCGCATCTTCGGTTCCACTGGAATATGGCGGCAACGTGGCTGTTGCTCGAATTTGGATCGGCCGGCCTGACGAAACGGAAAGACCGGTGCTTTTCGGCACCGGCCTTTGGTCCGCTCCGCGGCAGCGCTCCCGTGGTCCAGCTTCGGATTTTTATGCGGCGGGTGCGACTACATCCGGTAAGCGATGGTATCGTTCCAGAACCGGTCCAGCCGCTGGAGGGCGCGATTCATCTGCTTGAACTCTTCGGTGTTGATGCCGCCGACCTGCTCGATCGAGCCGACATGGCGCTCATATAGGCCGGCGACGACCTCCGCCACCTCATTGCCCTTCGGCGTCAGCGAAACCCGCACCGAACGGCGGTCGATGCGCGAGCGCTGGTGGTTGATGAAGCCGAGATCGACCAGCTTCTTCAGATTGTAGGAGACATTCGAGCCGAGATAATAGCCGCGCGAGCGCAGCTCGCCGGCCGTCAACTCCGAATTGCCGATGTTGAACAGGAGCAGCGCCTGGATGGCGTTGATATCGGAGCGGCCGTTGCGGTCGAATTCGTCCTTGATCACGTCAAGCAGACGGCGGTGTAGCCGCTCGACCAGCTGCAGCGATTCCATGTACAGCGAACGGATCGCCTCGCGGCGGTCATCGGATACGTTGGCGGTCTTCGCCGCCGGACGCGAATTGATCATTGTCTTTGCCTCTCGTTTGTCGCCCGGTGATTTTTTGTTCTTCACCTTGATCGCGACACTATCGAATACTCATAAAATTCGACTTAAACGCCAAGGCTAACAAGAGCTTACCGGTAAGGGGTTTCGAAAGAGGCTTAACGGACGGTCACCCGAGCAAGGATAATTAACCTAAAGATTTAGCCACCGATCCTTGACCGGAATTGCTATCGCCGGGCCTGCCGCTTCTGGATCCAGATCACCACGCGGAATACGATGTAGAGCAGCGCCACCGCAAGATGCGAGGCGACGATCAGCAGCCGGTGGCCGAACAGCTCGGGGAAGCCGGCATACATGACCGTCTCGGTCACCGCGCAGATGAACCAGATCACCGGCCCCCAGGACGCCAGCATCCACAGGCCGGCGGCGGCGAATGGAAAAAACACCGCCAGCACCACCGCCGCCACCTGCCAGTGCACCGGCATCAGGTCGAAGCGCCATAAGGGGCCGGGGTAAAAGCCGATCAGCCGGATCCAGTACAAGATGCCGAACAGCAGGCAGTAGCCGGCGATGACGCGCTGGAACCAGGCGAAGATGACCTCGACCGTCGAGGGCTGCAGCACCACGCGTCTCGAGGCGGCCTCGCTCACAACTTCAGTTCCCGTCCGCCGAGCGGTGCGAAATAGGCATCGACGTCGACGGCGCTGACCTTATCGATGCCTGCCGGCCGCCATTGCGGCGTCGAGCCCTTGTCGATGATGGCAGCACGGATGCCTTCATAGAAGTCGTGCCCGGCAAGCATGCGGTTGAGGATACGGAACTCCATTTTCATGCACTCGTCCATCGACAACGTCTGCCCGGCTCTGATCTGGCGCCAGGCGACATGCAGGCTGGTCGGCGACCGGGTGCGGATGGTGGCCAGCGTCTTTGCCGCGAACTCGTCGGCAGTGGCTGCCCGCTCCAGGCTGGCGACGATATCGGCCAGCGACGGCTGCGCGAAATGCCTGGCGATGACTTCGAGCGTCGGCCTGTCGGTCTCGCGTTTGGCCGGGACGAAGCAGCCGCGCAGCACCGATTCCGGGTCGCCGCTTGCCGCCAGCCGGTCGAGAAAGCCAGCTTGATCCTCCGCCTTGATCGTATGCGTGGCCAGGCCCGACCACAAAGCATCGCCATGGCGGATGCGGTTGCCGGTCAGGGCCAGATACATGCCGAAGCTGCCGCCAAGATCCGGCAACAGATGGCTGGCGCCGACATCCGGGAAAAAGCCAATTCCGACCTCGGGCATGGCGAACTGGGCGTTCTCGGTCAGCACCCGCTGCGCGCCATGGAAGGAGATGCCGACGCCGCCGCCCATGACGATGCCGTCGATCAGCGCGACATAGGGTTTTTTGAAACGGGCGATACGGGCGTTCAGCCGGTATTCGTCGGCGAAGAAATCGACCGGAGGCTTTCCTGCCCGGCCGGCCTCGTAGATATGAAGGATGTCGCCGCCTGCCGAAAACGCCCTGCCCTCGGCCTTGACGACAACGACGTCAACGCCGTCGTCACGCTCCCAGCTGCGCAGCGCCTTGTCCAGCGCTTTGACCATGCGGTGGGTCACGGCATTGAGCGCCTGCGGCCGCGTCAGCGTGACGACGCCGGCCCTGCCCAATCTTTCGAAGCGAATCTCGTCGCCTCCGCCAAAATCCATCGCCAGAGAATCCCTCCCCGCGCCCGCCGGGAGTGAAGTGCTAAAGCGTGGCGCATGGCCGCGTCAATGGCGGGCACGCCAGCGCAGCCTCTGGCCCGGACCGGAAGCCGGTGCTAACAATCGACGGCTACAGGCAGTAATGACGAAAAAGTCATGGCAGGCGCGTTGCAACGCGGCACCGACGGGGACGTCGTCTATGATTCGATTTTCGCGCCTTGCACTGGTGGCAATCGGGTTAGTCTGCACCTGCCTGGCTGGCCATCCAGCCTTGGCGACAAGCCTCGCAGAACTCTACCAGTCGCAAACCATCGTCAATGGCCAGGGAGAAGAACATCGTCAGGCCGGCTTCAAGGTCTGCCTCGACAAAGTGCTGGTGCGGGTATCCGGCGACCAGCGCCTGCCGGCGAAACCTCAGATGACAGCACTGCGCGACAAGGCCGGCAGCTTCGTCAGCAGCTTCCGCTATCGCGATCGCATGGAAGGTATCCCCAATCATGATGATCAAGGCACGTACGACCGGCCGCACGATCTCACTTGCCAGTACACGCCGCCGGTGATCGATAAAGTGCTTGCTGAGCTCGGCAGCAAGCCGTGGCTCGGCGAGCGGCCGATCATCTCGGTACTGCTGGCTGTGCAAGATGCACGCCAGCATTTTGTCTTGGCGAGCGACGGAGACGAACGCCCCTATATGGCAGAGTCCTTTCAATCGGCAGCCGGACCGTTGGCGATGAAGATCGTCATTCCAAGCAAGGCCGCTCTGGTAAAAACCGGGGCGATTTTCGAACAGGTGCGTGCGCTCTCACCCGAATTGCTGGCGAGAACTGTCGGCAACCAAGAGCTCTTGGCCGGCAGCCTAGTCTGGAGCGACAAGGAGTTGGGCTGGATCGCCGATTGGCGGCTTGCCATGGCCGGCAAGACCTACAAGTGGCAAGTGCGCGGCGTCAACTTCGACGAGGCATTCCGCGTCGCCATGCGGGGTGCTGCGCAGATCCTGTCAGGCAATGGCCAACCAGAATAGCGCCCGACAGGACCGCTGGCACAATCGTGTCGCATTGGTCAGCAGCGGAGGCTCGTGGTAAAAGTCGCCCGATCCGGAGTTTTGGCGATGAACAAATTCACCCCTGCAAAGCCTGCCGGCGCGCGCAGCGTCGACGAGATCACCGGCAGCCGGCGGCTGCGGCGCATGCGCAAGGCCGATTGGTCGCGCCGCCTTGTCCAGGAGAACCGGCTCTCGGTCGACGATCTGATCTGGCCGATCTTTGTCGTCGACGGCAGACAAGTGCGCGAACCGATCGCCGCCATGCCCGGCGTCTTCCGCCTGTCGCTCGACCTCGCCGTCAAGGAGGCTGAGCGCGCGGCTAAGCTTGGCATTCCGGCGATCGCCACTTTCCCCAATGTCGAGCTCGGCCTGCGCGATCAGACCGGTTCGCACATCCTCGATCCGGAAAACATCATCAACCGCGCCACCCGCGCCATCAAGCGCGCGGTGCCGGAGATCGGCATCATCACCGACGCGGCGCTGGACCCGTTCACCTCGCATGGCCATGACGGCATCTTGCGCGACGGCATTATCGTCAATGATGAAACGGTGGAGCAGGTGACGGCAGCAGCCGTCATCCAGGCGGCGGCAGGGGCCGACATCATCGCCCCCTCGGACATGATGGACGGCCGGATCGGTGCCATCCGCGATGCGCTGGACGCCAATGGGTTTCAGGATGTAGCGATCATGTCCTATGCGACCAAGTTCGCATCCGCCTTTTACGGCCCCTACCGCGAGGCGGTCGGCACCGCCGGCCTGCTCAAGGGCGACAAGAAGACCTATTACATCGATCACGCCAATTCCGACGAAGCGGTGCGCGAGGCCGAGCAGGATCTCGCCGAGGGCGCCGACATGCTGATGGTCAAGCCCGGCCTGCCCTATCTCGACATCATCCGCCGGCTGAAGGACGAGTTGCAGATGCCGACCTTCGCCTATCAAGTGTCGGGCGAATATTCGATGATCAAGGCCGCCGCCGCCAATGGCTGGATCGACGGGGAAAAGGCGATGCTTGAATCGCTGCTGGCCTTCAAGCGCGCCGGCTGCGACGGCATCCTGACCTATTTCGCGCCGGAAGTGGCTGAGATGCTGAAGGGGTGATGCGCCTCCGTAGCGCCCACATCGAGTAACGTTCCTTCGTCCAAAGCGCGACATGGCCACCGCAGGCAATCGCTTCAGGTTTGCGCTGCCCCTCATTGCCCTGCCGGGCATTTCTCCCCGTATAGTGACGGGGAGAAAGACGCGTTCGCAAAAGATTTCGCCAATCTCCAGCGTTGCAAAAACATCGCCGAGGTTGCGGCCAGCCCCTTCGCCCCGTCACTATACGGGGAGAAGGTGCCGGCAGGCGGATGAGGGGCGGCGCCAACATTGAGATTGGTCATTCCAACATGATTTGGAAGCGATTGGCCCCGGCGATTCAAAAAACCGCTTGCAAAATGCAATCAGTTAAGCTACCCGATAACTGCTTGCATCTCACAATTGGTTATCAAGGAGGCTCTCATGTCCAAACTTCGCGTCAGCGCTTTCACCTTGTCGATCGACGGCTTCGGCGCCGGTCCCGACCAAGACCTGAAGAACCCGCTGGGTGTTGGCGGGGAAGCCCTGCACGAATGGATGTTCGGCACCCGCACCTTCCGCAAGATGGTTCTCGGCAAGGATGGCGGGACCACGGACACTGACGAGGCGTTCGCCGCGCGCAGCTTCGAGAATGTCGGCGCCTGGATCCTCGGCCGCAACATGTTCGGGCCGATCCGCGGCGAGTGGCCTGACGAGAGCTGGAAAGGCTGGTGGGGAGACAATCCGCCATACCACGTGCCGGTCTTCGTGCTGACGCACCATCAGCGGGATCCCATTGTCATGGAGGGCGGCACGACCTTCTATTTCGTGACCGACGGCATCCACTCAGCGCTGGAGAAGGCGAAAGCAGCGGCTGACGGCAAGGATGTACGGCTGGGCGGTGGCGTTTCTACGATCCGGCAGTATCTCAAGGAAAAGCTCATCGACGAGATGCATCTGGCGATCTCACCTGTCCTGCTCGGCGCAGGCGAGAGCCTTTTTGCCGGCATCGACATGCCCAAGCTCGGCTACCGCTGCAGCGAGCAGGTCGCGACGCCGAAGGCCACGCATGTCATCATCGAGCGCGCCTAGCTTGTTGCAGGGCGCTGCCCACGGAGGCAGCGCCCCTCCTCGCTGCTTTAGTCAGTATTTCTCCGGCACATACAGTTCGCGCGGCAGCACCTGACGTTCGTATTCGGGATTGAAGACGCGCTCCGGTAGTGTGATCTCCTCGTGCGGCACCTCCTCATAGGGCATTTGCTTGAGGAGATGGTCGATGCAATTCAGCCGCGCCCGCTTCTTGTCGTTGCCCTCGACGATGAACCAGGGAGCTTCCGGGATGTTGGTGCGGGCGAAGGTTTCTTCCTTGGCCTTGGTGTACTGCTCCCAGCGCACGCGCGACTGGAGGTCCATCGGCGACAATTTCCATTGCTTCATCGGGTCGTGGATGCGCATCAAAAAGCGCATCTGCTGCTCCTCATCGGTGATCGAAAACCAGTATTTGACAAGCGTAATGCCTGAGCGGAGGAGCATGCGTTCGAAATCCGGCACGTCGCGAAAGAACTCCTCGACCTGATCCGGCTGGGCAAAGCCCATCACCCGCTCGACGCCGGAGCGGTTGTACCAGGAGCGGTCGAACAGCACGATCTCACCGCCGGCCGGCAGATGCGGAACGTAGCGCTGGAAATACCATTGCGACTTCTCGCGCTCGGTCGGCGCCGGTAGTGCTACGACGCGGCAGATGCGCGGATTGAGCCGCTGGGTGATGCGCTTTATGACGCCACCCTTGCCCGCCGAGTCGCGGCCCTCGAATACCACGACGAGCTTCTTCTTGTGATAGGCGACCCAGGACTGCAGCTTGATCAATTCGGATTGCAGCGTGATTAGATCCCGAAAATATTGCAGGCGGTCGATCGATGGCGGATGCGCATTCTTATAGATCTTGGCGATCTCCATCGACAGCGCCGGCTCAGAGATTTCCAGCTCATAATCTTCGTCGAGCGTGTCGGCGAGTTCCGCTTCCAGCCAGTCCCTGGCCGGGGAATTCTGTTTTATCTCGGTCATTTGCGCTGCTCCGCTTACAGGCCGTGTCGGCCGCTGTCAGGCGCTCTGCCGCCCGGCCCGGCGGCCGGAAATCGAAGCGCTGAACCGATGTTAGTATAGGCCGGCAATGACGGTTTTATTGCAGCCGCTGTTGCGCTGGCTGCGCGTCCAATCCGTAAGATGTGATCGATGTTGCCCTGCAACACGGGCGACAAGCGGAACGAATTATCCTACAAATGCCCGGTTTCATTCAGGGCTGTCGTTTGAAACGCCCTTTCCCGATAAAAATCATGAGGATACGACATGGAATACCGCACTCTCGGCCGTTCCGGGCTGAAGGTTTCGACGCTGACCATGGGCACCATGACGTTCGGCGGCGGCGGCGCGTTTTCGGCGGTCGGCAAGACCGACCTCGACGAGGCGCGCCGGATGATCGACCTTTGCATCGATGCCGGCATCAACGTCATCGACACCGCCAACGTTTATTCGAACGGGGTGTCAGAGGAGATCATCGGCGAGGCGCTCGGCGGCAAGCGCAAGGGCGACGTGCTGATCGCCTCCAAGGCGCGCATGCGGATCGGCAAAGGCCCCAATGATGAAGGCCTGTCGCGCTATCATCTGATCCGCGAATGCGAGAGGAGCCTGAAGCGCCTCAGGACCGATGTCATCGACATCTATTTCCTGCATGAGTGGGATGGCCTGACACCGCTCGAGGAAACCATCGCCGCGCTCGACACGCTGGTCGCGCAGGGCAAGGTCCGCTACGTCGGCTGTTCCAATTATTCCGGCTGGCAGGTGATGAAGGGGCTCGGTATCAGTGACCGTCATCACCAGCCGCGCTTCGTCACCCAGCAGATCCACTACACGCTGGAAGCCCGCGAGGCCGAGTATGAATTGTTGCCGATCTCGGTCGACCAAGGGCTCGGCGTGCTGGTCTGGAGCCCGCTCGCCGGCGGATTGCTGTCCGGCAAATATCACCGTGACCAGCCGACCGCCCGCCAGCTCAGCGGCTGGTCGGAACCGCCGATCCGCGACGAGGACCGGCTGTGGCGGATCGTCGACGTGCTGATCGATATCGGCAAGAACCACGGCGTGTCGGCAGCGCAGGTGGCGCTTGCCTGGTTGCTTGGCCGGCCCGCCGTCAGTTCGCTGGTGATCGGCGGACGAACCGAAGCGCATTTCAAGGACAATATCGCTGCTGCAAGCCTGGTGCTCGGCGATGAGGAGCGCACACGCCTCGACGTGGTCAGCAGGCCGCCCGTGCTCTATCCCTACTGGCACCAGCAATTCACGGCAAAGGACCGGTTCGGGCCCGCCGATCTCGTCCTCGACCGGGACGGCGCCTGAAAAAACGCCCTGAAGCGGGGCTCCCCGAACTGCGACGAGATATGGAGCCGATCGTGCCTTGCGGTGTTGTGTTTGTGGCCCAATGCTCCTAGGCAAAGGCCAAGCACAATGAAAGGAAACGATATGCCACGAGCACCGAACTACGGTCAGGAACGCAAGGAACGCGACCGGCAGAAGGCTGCCAAGAAGGCGGAAAAGCAGGCTGCCAAGGTCGCGGCCAAGGAGCGCTCGAAGCCCGAGGGCGAAAGCGAGTCCCAAACCAACACCGAAACGGCCGAGTGATGATATCAGGCCTGTCAGGCGGCCCGGGTCTCGATCAAGTCCCCGCTATGCCTCAGGCCGGCGCCTTGTCGCTGACGAAGACGTTCACTTCGCGGGCGGCGGCAATGAAGGCCCGTCTTGCGTTCATGGCCGGCTTGTCGCCGGCCAGCGCATCATGACAGGCTTGCAGCGCTTCGCGGTGCTTGGGGCTGCGCTTGCCGGGCCAATTGTTGAGGAGGTAGTCGGAAGCCTCGCGGGCCGTACGCAAGAGCTGATTGCTTCCCGCCGCGCCCTTGACGGTCACGGGTGTGTCAAATCGGTTGTTTTCCATCGCCGCTCTTACGCCATCGGCATTTGCGAAGCGAGACCGAAAGTAGCTTTCTTCGCTCATCTGCCTTTTTCGTGATCAATGGCCGCCGATCCTCACTCAAGCGACGACGGCAAATCCCCTGGCGCGCAGGCCGCGCCGGTCGTTGCGCAACGACGTGACCAGCCGGTCGCGGCTACCGTCGATATGAGATGAAAGCAGGCAGGCGGCCCCGTCGGCATCGCCGGCCCGCACCGCCGACAGAATGTCATGGTGTTCGGCCCAGGCACGGCCAAGCGCTGCCTCGTCGCGAACCTCGAGCCAGCGGGCGCGCGACAGGCGCGTCATCGCATCACGAACCGCTCTGAACAGGAACTCGTTGCCTGACAGGCGCGCCAGCTCGATATGAAAATCCATGCCGACACGATGCCATTCCTCGCGCGGCGTCTGGTCGTCGCAGGAATCGAGCATCGCCTCGATGATTTCGACGGCACCCCTGTCCTGCAAGGCACAAGTCAGCCTGACTGCCGCGACCTCGACCGCCTCGCGATAGACGGCGATCTGCTCCAGCTCGGCAAGATTGATGGGCGAGACCGTCCAGCCGCGGCCGTCGCGGCAGATCAGGCCTTCGGTCTCGAGCCGCAGTAACGCCGCCCTGACCGGCGTGCGCGAGGCGCCGAAGCGGCTTTCGACCCAGCGCTCCGTCAGCCGCTCGCCGGGACCGATCTCGAGCCCGAGGATCATCTCGCGAAGCTGCTTTTCGACGTTCTGCATCTGCGACATTGGCGTTCCGTTGTTGGAGCCGGTTCATTGGCCCTCTGCTCACCGGCCATTACTGGCGATCACTTTGCAGGGACCGCATTGACAGCGACCAGCCTTGCGTCCATGACGGATACCAGTTTGGTATCCCAAAATGGTATCCGCAGCAACCCAACGACAGCAGTCTCTGACATGCCGCAAGACGCCACCCTCGCCGTGCAAGGCACGCATAACGTCCACTGGCGCCGCAATCTCGCCGTGTGTTTTGCCGGCTCGTTCAGCACGCTCGCAGCGATGACGCTGCTGTTGCCGTTCCTGCCGCTCTACGTCGAACAGCTGGGCGCCGAGGGCCATGCGGCGATCGTGCAGTGGTCGGGCATCGCCTACGGCGCCACTTTCCTTGCTGCCGCGCTGGTCGCACCCCTGTGGGGGCGGTTAGGCGACCGCTACGGCCGCAAACTGATGCTGGTGCGCGCCAGTTTCGGCATGGCGATGTGCATGTCGCTGACCGGCATGGTGCAGACTGTCTGGCAATTGGTGTTCTTGCGCCTGCTGATCGGCTTTGCCGGCGGCTATTCTTCGGGCTCGACCATCCTGGTTGCCATGCAGACGCCGAAGGATCGCTCCGGCTGGGCGCTGGGCGTGCTGTCGGCCGGAATCACGGCCGGTGCCCTGGTCGGCCCGCTGCTCGGCGGCGCGCTGCCGCCGCTGATTGGCATCCGCGCCACATTCCTGCTCGCCGGCGGCGTCATTTTCCTGGCCTTTCTGGCAACCACCTTGCTGATCAAGGAGGCCCCTCGCCCGGTTGCCGCCAAGGCCGCGTCAGAAGAAAAGGCGAAAGGCGGCTGGTCGCAAATTCCCGACAAGCGCCCCGTCGTCGCCATGCTGGCGACCGGGACGCTGTTGAGTTTCGCCACCATGTCGATCGAGCCGATCATCACCGTCTATGTCCAGCAGCTCATCGAAGATCCGAGCCAGGTCACGCTGGTCTCCGGCATCGTCATGTCGGCGGCAGCGCTCGGCGCCATCCTGTCGGCGTCGCGGCTCGGCAAGCTCGCCGACCGTATCGGCCACTGGAACGTCATCGTTGCCGCGCTCGCAGTCTCGGCGCTGCTCCTGATCCCGCAGGCCTTCGTCACGCAAGGCTGGCAGCTCGTCGGCCTGCGTTTCCTGATGGGCGTGGCGCTTGGCGGTCTTTTGCCCTGCGTCACCAGCGTCATCCGCCACAATGTGCCCGACGGCGTCGGCGGTAATGTGCTGGGCTTGTCGATCTCGGCGCAATATGTCGGTCAGGTCGCCGGACCGCTGCTCGGCGGCTTCGTTGGTGGCCATTTCGGCATGCGCGCGGTGTTTCTCGGCACATCCGTGCTGATGGCAGGCGGAGCGGCCTATAACTGGCTGGTCCAGTCGCGCCGCGAACGCGACATGCTGGCGGAAGCCGGCAAATCCTGACACGGTTCGCAGCGCTATCTCAGGCGGTCGCCAGCAATTACGGAGGCGTGGAAATGAGCACGGATGAACACGCGGCAGGCGGCCGCATTCTGATATTTGCCGGCGGCCTATGCGGCGCAACCGGCGTGGTGCTTTCGGCGGCGTCGGCACATCTCGGCGGCGCTTTCGTCGGCACGGCCGCGTCCTTCCTGCTCATGCATGCGCCGGTCTTCTTTGTCGTCGGGCTGCTCGGAGGAAATATCATCCTGCGAAGCGGAAGCCTCATCCTCCTCGTCGGGCTTCTGCTGTTCTCGGGAGATCTCCTCGCTCGCGACTTCCTTGGCTCGCGGCTGTTCCCGATGTCGGCGCCGATCGGCGGCACCTTGCTGATCGGCGGCTGGCTGGTGATGGCCGCCTCGGCGCTGGTGCGTCCGCGCCGCCATTGATGCGGCAACCAATGGCGGCGCCCTCGATCCACGAGCTCTGTCTTGCCAGCTCAGTCTCGCGGACGTTCGGGCCGAACTTGGCCGTCGCGTTTGGTCGTCTTGACCACACGCCGTCGCTCCGGCCGTTCGGTGGCCGGCGAGATGCCCCAATAATTGCGATAGATGTCTTCGAACAGATGCTTGATCGGGTGCATGGCTTAATCTCCTCTAGCTTATTTGAATCGATCCAATCAGCAGGCGCAAAAAATACGCTGCCGATCAGCTCCGCTTGCGTCGCGTCAGGAAACGCAGGTCGCGAATCCACGGACCGGTCCTGTCGCGCCGCTTCCGGGCCTCCGCGCTGGAGCGGATGCTCCAGTCGTTCCGGTAAATGTCCTCGAACAGATAATTGACGGGGTGCATGGCACTCTCCTCTTGTATCGATCCAACCTGCGGACGAAAGCGCGCTTGGATCGATTCAAAGAATACGCGCCGCACCATAAATGTCAAGCAAAAATTTGAATCGATCCAAGGAAGGTGTTAGGTAATCGGCGATACTGTTGGACCGGAGTCCCGGAGACAAACACATGGCATCACTCACCGAAGGCAGCAGGAGGCCCATCCGGCTGGCCGACATCGCCAAAGCCGCGGGCGTATCGCACGGCACTGCCTCCAATGTCTTCAGCCGTCCCGAAATCGTGCGCGAGGAAGTCCGCGAGCGGGTCAAGGCGGCGGCCGAGGCGCTGGGCTATGCCGGCCCCGATCCCAAGGGCCGCCTGCTGCGTGCCGGCAAGGTCAATGCGATCGGCGTCGCCACCACCGAGCCGCTGTCCTATTTCTTTGACGACCCCTTTGCCCGCGTGATGATGGCCGGCATTTCGGAGGCCTGCGACGCCACCGGCGCGGGAATTGCTCTGGTGTCGGCTGGCAACGAGGAAAAACTTGCCTGGAACATCCAGAGCGCCCTGGTCGACGGCTTCATCCTGTTCTGCATCGAGGGCGGTCCGCGTCTCGTCGAGCTGACGCGCGAACGAAAGCTGCCCTTCGTTGCGCTCGAGTTCGGCTCGCAGGACGACACGGTCTCGGCGATCAGTATCGACAATGTTGCCGGCGGCCGGCTCGCGGCGCACCATCTGGCGGTACTTGGACATCGCCGCTTCGCCGTGTTGTCGCTGGCCTTCGCCGACGATAGCACCGGTCTTGTCTCGCCCGAGCAGGTCCGGACAGCGTCGTATACCGGAACCCGTGACCGCCTCCTCGGCTATTTCGAAGAGCTTTCCAGGTTCGGTGTCGACACCGCCAAGGTGCCGGTCTACGAGACCGAAAACGACAAGCCGAGCACAAGGGCTGGTCTCGAAACCATCTTCGCCTCGGCGGAACCGCCGACCGCCATCCTGGCGATGTCGGACCGGATCGCAATGGTGGCATTGGAATGGCTCAACGCACGGGGCATCGCGGTTCCCCGCGATGTTTCCGTCGTCGGCTTCGACGGCGTGCCTGAAGCCGCAATTTGCGAGCCTCCGCTCACCACCATCGCCCAGCCGATCGCCGAGATCGGCCGCCGGGCAGCGCGAAGAATCCTCGACTTCGACGGCACGGTGCGGCGAGAAACGCTCGACGTCGAACTTGTCGTCAGGGCATCGTCCGGACCGCCGCCGAGCATAGCTTGAGGCCGGCAGATCGAGCGTCCAGGTTTATCGGTTCGCTTGCGCGGCCATCGGCCCAATTTCAAAGGACGAGCGGGCCGCCTCGTTGCGGACCGGCTTGCCCTTTCCGGACCAGCCGATGGCAGACAGCCACTCCAGATAGAAGGCGAGCGCGAACTGCATGGCGATGCCGGCGGCGAGCAGCAGACTGTCATAGGCAATGCCGCCCGGGTTGATCAGCTTCATCACTTGCGCCGCCATGGCAATCACCGTTCCGGCAATGAAAACCGGCAACGAGCGTTGCCCAATATGGCGAGCGGATTGTCACGACCGGTGCGGAACAGGTTCGAGACGGAAGGCAAGGCGACGACCAGGTAGCTCATCGCCAGGATGTGCAGCAGTCGCGGCAACGACAGGAATGTCTTGTCGAAACCGGTCAGCACCACCGGCAGGTCGAGCCATGACACATGCCCCCACAGCGGGCTGTGCACCCAGACGAGCGCCGTGAGCACATAGGCGGCGGCGGCGCCGACCAGCCAGAGATTGACCGGGATGGTGCCGCCGCGCCGCACATGCAACACGCTGGCCATGCCGATATTGAACAGCAATTGCCATGACAGCGGATTGAGGAACCAGAACCCGGGCTCCGGGTAGTTCGGTGGCGCGATCTGGTAGATTCCGGCAAGCAGCCAAAGGGCTGCGGATACGGCAAGCGCCGCCAGTGGCCGATAGCTGATGAACAGCAGGAAGGCCGGCGCCATCAACAGCAGCGCTGCATAGACCGGCAGTATGTTGTTGTAACCGAGTTGATGGCCGAGCGTGACGATGCCGACCAGGACTTGTGGCGGGTTTCTGACGAGCGGCTCGATGTTGATCAGCGTCAGAAGGTCCGGCCGTTTCGCAAACACCGCCGCCGCGCAGAAGATAGCCATGACCACCATCGTCGTGACGATGTGGGTGACATAGAGCACGCCGGCGCGGCGCCACATTTTCAGCGTTGCAATCAGCCGGTTTCCCGGCTGGAATTTGGTGCCGTAGGCGAGAGCGACGGACATGCCGGAGATCAGCACGAAGGCCTCGGCCGCATCCGAAAACCCGAAATTCTTGTAGGTCAGGGTTTCGAAAACGGTGCCCGGCACATGGTCGATGAATATGGTCAGGAGGGCGAGAGCCCGGAACACGTCAATACGCGTATCGCGTTCCGGCGAAACTGGCATGGTCATCGATAAAAGGCCTTAAAGCTGGTTGTTCATGCCGGCATGCGACCACCCGGGCGACCACCCGGCGCACACTGCTTCGATCCCTCCCGCGGGGGATTATATCGGCAAAGAAACGGACTGAAATGCGCCCGGTTCAATCAACTTTCGCGGAGCTTGAAAATATTTCGTTTTGAAGCCGGCAAATTAACGAAAGTAACGCGAAATCAAAAGGATGTGACTATGGCCGAGGAGAGCCTCGAAGACGGTATTTTGCAGGAAAATTCAGGCTTTTTCTACCGGCTCCATCGACCCGCCAATTTACCCGGTGACTGGCTGTTCCTGCAGCATGGATCGGGAGTCGATGAGACGACCTTGCTGCCGCTTGGTCGGCAAATCGCGCCGCATGCGGCGCTGGTTGCGGTCCGTGGCCGCATCCCTCAGGAGGGCGGGTTCCGCTGGTTCACGCGAATCACCCCGACGCGTTTCGAACAGGCGAGCATCCGTGCGGAGGCGGACGCATTCGCGGGCTTCGTCGACGGCATCGCGAAGCGCCACCGCTTCGATCTCAGCCGCGCGACCTTTGTCGGTTATTCGAACGGCGCCAATCTGGTCTCAAGCGTCATGCTGCTGCATCCGGGCCTGATCGAGCGCGCCGCATTGCTGCGTCCGATGCCGGTGCTTGACGAGGTGCCGCCGGCCGACCTGTCGAAGGCGCGGGCGTTGATCATCGCCGGCGCCGCCGACCTGACCTATGCGCCATTCGCGGCGGTGTTGGCCGCCCTGCTGAGTTCGCATGGCGCCAAGGTCGAGACCCACACCATTGCCTCCGGCCATGAAATCGGCGATCCGGACGCCGAGATCGTCAGGCAATGGCTGGCGGATCCTGCGGTCGCCGTTGCATCGTCAGATCGATGAGCCTCGAAGCTATCCTCGCCCCATGCGGTTCCAGGCGTCCAGCCCGGCGATCTTGTAGGCTTCGGCCAGCGTCGGATAGTTGAAGGTGTTGTTGACGAAGAAGTCGACGGTGCCGCCGAGATTGATGACCGCCTGGCCAATGTGGATGAGTTCGGTCGCGCCCTCGCCGACGATATGGGCGCCGAGCAGACGGCGTGTTTCGATCGAGAACAGAAGCTTCAGGAAGCCGGTATTGACGCCCATGATGTGGCCGCGCGATGTCTCGCGAAACCGCGCCACGCCGACCTCGTAGGCAGCACCACTCTCGCGCACCTGCTCCTCCGACTGGCCGACGGTGGAGATTTCCGGCACGGCGTAGATGCCGTAGGGAAAGGTTTCGGGCGGCGGCGGCAAGGGCACGCCGAACGCATGGCAGGCGGCCACCCTGCCCTGTTCCATCGAGGTCGAGGCCAGGCTCGGAAAACCGATGACGTCGCCGGCGGCATAGATGTTGGGCGCGCTGGTCTGGAAGGTCTGCGGATCGACCTTGATGCGGCCCCTGGAATCGGACTCGATGCCGACCGCTTCCAAGCCCAGGCTGCCGACATTGCCGGTACGCCCGGCAGCATAAAGCACCATCTCGGAACGTATGGTGCGGCCGTCTGCCAGCATCACCTCGGCATAATCGGGTTTGGAGGCGATCTCCTTGACGGCGCTGCCCAAGCGGATGGTCATGCCGCGGTCGCGCATCTGATGGATGAAGTCGTCGACGATCTCGCGGTCGACGAAATCCAACATGGTATTGCGCGGCTCGACCAGCGTCACCGGAACGTCGAGCGCCGAAAAGATCGTCGCATATTCGACGCCGATGACGCCGGCGCCGATCACCGTCAGCGTGCGCGGCAGCCGGTCGAGCTCCAGCATCTCGTCGCTGTCGAAAATCCGTGTTTTGTCGAACGGCACGTCGCGCGGCCGGTGCGGCCGGGTGCCGACCGCGATCAGTGCATGGGCGAAGCCAACCTCGCTGTAGTCGCCGGTGTCGGTGGTCAGGCTGACCTTATTGGGGCCGAGGAATTTTGCCGCGGCGCGAGCGCTCTTGACCGTGTTGCGCATGAACTGGTGCTGCAGCACCTCGACCTCATGGTCGAGCGTCTTGTGCAGGCGCTCGACCAGATCGCCGACCGAAATGTCCTGCTTGACCCGGTAGCCGCGTCCATAAAAGCCGCGCTCACGCCAGCCGGAGAGGTTGAGCACCGTCTCGCGCAACGTCTTCGACGGTATGGTGCCAGTGTGTACCGACACGCCGCCGAGACGCCGGCCCCTGTCGACCACCAGCACCGACTTGCCGAGCTTGGCCGACTGCACCGCGGCGCGGCGCCCGGATGGGCCGCTGCCGATGACCAGCATGTCGTAGTCCATGTCGCCCCGTCCCCTCGGCTCGGCACCTTTTGTTGCGCCGCAGCAAGCTAACGCTATCCGCGCCATGAATTCAACAAGTCAGACGGCGCCGGGCACTCCGTCACCATCTACGGTGGCGAATGGTTCGATCTTGATTCCACCGCGAACCTTCACCATTTCATCAATACGCGGCCCGTGCATTAACCCGGGTTCGATTACGAGGAAATGACATGAACGCTCGCGTTCTCGACGGCGAAATCATCACCAGCAGGCTCGAAGACGTCCGCGCCTATGAGGGCGTGCGCACGCGGCGCATTCTCGCCTTCGTCATCGATTATTTCATCGTCGCGCTGCTCACCATTCCTTTCGCGATCCTGGTGTTCTTGTTTGGGCTGTTGACGCTCGGCCTCGGCTGGATGCTGTTTTCCATTCTCGTGCCGGCCGTCGCCATCCTCTACATCTGGAACACGCTCGGCAGTAAAGATCAGGCCACCACCGGCATGAAGATGATGGGCATCCGGCTCGACCGGCTCGACGGCAGCCGCATCGACGGGCTGACCGCCGTCGTCCATTCGGTGTTGTTTTGGGCCGGCAATGTCATCCTCTCGCCGCTGGTCCTGCTGGTGAGCCTGTTTTCCGACCGCAAGCGCACGCTGCACGACCTGCTGCTCGGCACGGTCGTCAGCCGCAGCGGCCGCTGAGCGGCTTTGAAGCGCGGCCGCGGCCTTTGCGCGCAAAAGTGAAGACGTCCAATCACCCAGGCTTTCACAATCCTGTTGAATTTTTCGGCGTCCGCGCCAAAGGTAGAGCGATTCGCAGGAGTGTTTCCAAGGCTCGATGACGCAGCACCCGACCCAGTCGCCACAGTTCTTTCTGACCGCGCCCTCGCCGTGTCCCTATCTCGAGGGGCAGTTCGAGCGCAAGGTGTTCACTCACCTGGTCGGCGACAAGGCCCCCGAGATGAACGATCTGTTGACGCAGGGCGGTTTCAGGCGGTCGCAGAACATCGCCTACAGGCCGGCCTGCGAGACCTGCCGCGCCTGCGTGTCGGTGCGCATCCTGGCGCAGGAATTCACCGCCAGCCGCAACATGAAACGCGTCATACAGCATAATTCGGATCTGGTCGGCGCCATGCACGACGCCGAACCCTCCACCGAGCAGTATTCGCTGTTCCGCAGCTATCTCGACGCCCGCCACCGCCGTGGCGGCATGTCCGACATGACCGTGCTCGACTACGCCATGATGGTCGAGGATACCCATGTCGACACCAAGGTCATCGAATACCGTCGCCGCGGACCTGATAGCTTCATCACCGGCAAGGGCCAGGGCGAACTGATCGCCGTGGCCCTCACCGACAAGATGGCCGATGGCCTGTCGATGGTCTATTCCTACTTCAACCCGGACTTCGAGGACCGTTCCCTCGGCACCTTCATGATCCTCGACCACATCGCCCGCGCCAGGGCGATGGGGCTGCCCCATGTCTACCTGGGCTACTGGGTCAACGGCTCGCGCAAGATGAATTATAAGATGCGCTTCCAGCCGCAGGAGCATCTCGGCCCGAAAGGCTGGGAACGCTACAATCACGAAGCGGTTTCGCGCTGATTTCCGCTTTCGGTATTCACCCTTAAATTGTTTCGAGGAGGATGCCGCTGGGCTTCCGGCCGATCGGCGGAAGACCGGGCGGGTCAATTTTGCGCCTCCAAGCCTATCGCGAGAATTGCTGCATGTCTTCCCACAACGACCACCAGAGAGGCCTTCTGATCACCACCATCGGCGGGTTGACGCTGACCGTCGACATTCCGCTGATCCGGCTCGCCGACGGCGAGGCATGGACGATCCTGCTCTTGCGCACCGGCACGACCTTCGTGGCCACGCTCGTCATCTGGGCCATCTGGCGCTCGCTGAGCGCAAAGGCACCGCAGCTTATCCCGGGCTGGTCAGGGCTCATCGTTGCCGCCCTCTACGGACTCGGCTCGATCGCCTTCATCACTGGCGTCTACAACACCTCGACCGCCAACCTCGTTTTCATCCTGGCCTTCACCACCATGTTCGCGGCCCTTTTGTCGTGGCTATTCCTGAAGGAGAGGCCACAGCCCCTGACGGTCGCAGCGTTGGCATTGATGATCGCCGGCGTCGTGATGATTGTCGGTGATTCCGTCGGAACCGGGCATCTCTTCGGCGACCTGATGGCACTATGCTCCGCCTTCATGATCGCCGCGGCCATCACCATCTCCCGCGCCAGCGGCAAGGATATGGGCTTCACCGCGCTGATCGGAGTCGTGCTGCCACTGGCCATCGCCGCCCTGATGGTTTCCAAGGTGGGTTTTCACGTCAACGCACCGTGGTGGATCGTCTTCAACGGCGCCGTCATCATGCCGATCTCGTTCTTCTGCCTCGCCAACGGTCCGAAATACATTTCCGGGCCGGAAGTGGCGATGTTCTACCTGTTAGAAACCGTGCTGGCGCCGGTCTGGGTGTGGATGATCTTCGCCGAGACCCCGTCGCGCAACAGCCTGATCGGCGGCACGATCCTCATCGTCACCTTGATCGGCCATTCGCTCTGGCAGTTGCACGAGGGGCGTAAGCGCCGCGCCACGCTCGCCGTCAGTCACCCGGCCTGATTCTTTTTCGCGGCGGCGCGTTCGGCGACAATTTCGATCTGCGGCGGTGCATCTTCCTGCTCCGCCGGTTCGGCGGCAGCGAGTTCATCGGTCAGCTCCACCTCGCGCAGCCATTCGCGCCAGATCGCGACCAGCAGGGCCATCAGCACCGGGCCGATGAACAGGCCGAGAAAGCCCATTGTCTTGACGCCGCCGATCAGGCCGAAGAAAGTCGGCAGGAAGGGCAGCTTTATCGGCCCGCCAACCAGCTTCGGGCGCAATGTCTTGTCGACGACGAAGAGTTCGACGGCGCCCCAGATGAACAGCGCCAGGCCGGCCATCGGCGAGCCGCTGGCGGCGAGATAAATCGAGACCAGCGTGAACGACAGCGGCGCGCCGCCGGGGATCAGCGCCATGATGCCGGTCAGTGCGCCGAGCGTCACCGGCGACGGCACGCCGGCCAACCAGTAAGCGATGCCCAGCACCAGCCCTTCGCCGATGGCGATAACCGTCATGCCGGTGACGGTCGAGGAGATCGTCGCCGGCACCACGCGTGAGATCCGTTCCCATCTGGCCGGCAGGATGCGTTCGCCGAGGCGATCGACCTGCCCGGCGAAATGCTCGCCGTCGCGATAGGCGAAGAACAGCGCGATCATCATGAACAGCAGCGTCAGCAAAAGGCCGAAGGCGCTGCCGCCGGCGGCAAGCACGCCGCGATAGATGCTGCCGATATTGGCGCCGCTGATCAGCTGGATCAGTTCGCCGATACCGCCTGGATGGCCAACGTTGACCGTCCATTGTTCATTGAGCCATTCGCCTACCACAGGCAGCGTGGCGATCCAGTGCGGCGTCGGCGCGCCGTAGCGGTTGGTCTCGATCGCCCAGCCGACCCATTCGCGCACCTCGTTGATGGCATAGGTGCCGGCAAGCGCGATCGGCACCACCAGGAAGGTCAGGATGAACAGGATCGCAAGGGTCGCGGCGATCGTGCGGTTGCCGCCGACGCCGGCGAGCAGCCGCCGATAGAGCGGCCAGCTGGCGAAAGCGATCACCAGGGCGGCAAGGACCGGGAATAGGAAGCCGTGGAAGAAATAAACGCCGGCGGCGACGATCAGCACCAGGAGCCAGCGCGCCGCCGACAGCGGCGGAATGACAGCGGCCCTGAGCGGCGTCGACAGGCCAAACAGGCGCTGCTGCCGCTCCGGCTTCTGTATCCTGACTTCCTTCAAGCGACTACCTCCCCAACGCCCCGTGTCGTCCAGATGCGTTATCCCCGCGATTTCCCATGGCGAAGCTTATGCACTGATATAGTGCAGCAATCGTGACGGCATTCCAATTTGGTCGAAAGGAGCCCGAAACAAAAAACCCGCCTTGGCAGGCGGGTCGTCGGTGCGAATCAGCACCATAGCGAAATTAGTAGCATAGCTGCCGGCACAAAGCAAGAACAAAATGCGCCGCCGGGCACGAAAACACGAATTCCCTTTCACCACCTCGCCTGACCGCCCCCCGAAAGGTCATGCTCCTTCGCGCGCCTACCCGAACTTGCCCGTGCGCGGAAAGCCCTTTGGCACCATGCGGCCGGCCGAGGCGCGGGCGCCGATCCATTCGGCAAGCTCGTCACGCGATTTGGTGAAGGTGCGATCTGCCGAATCCTGCCAGGACAGACCGCTTGCGAGCGTGAAGGTCTTGAGGTCGAGGACACCGCCATCCTTGTATTTCTGCAGGCGCACGCCCTTGCCGCGTCCCATCTCCGGGATCTCGGCCAGCGGGAACACCAGCATCTTGCGGTTCTCGCCGACAATGGCGAGATGGTCGCCGGCGACAGTCACGCAGCGCTGGGCCTCGTCGGGCGCCTTGACATTCATCACCTGCTTGCCCTTGCGGGTGTTGGCGACGACCTCCTCTTCCTGCACGATGAAACCGTTGCCGTCATGCGAAACCAGCAGCAGCTTGCGCTTGGGATCATGGACGAAGGCGGTGACGATATCCTGGTCGTTGTCCATGTCGACGATGATGCGGATCGGCTCACCATGGCCACGCCCACCCGGCAGCCGGTCGGCGCCGATCGTGTAGAACTTGCCGCCGGTGGTGAAGACCAGCACCTTGTCGGTCGTCTGGGCATGGAAGGCGAGCTTGAGGCTGTCGCCTTCCTTGAAGGTCAGGGCCGAGTGATCGGTCAGATGACCTTTCATGGCCCTCAGCCAGCCCTTTTCCGATACGACGACGGTGACCGGCTCGCGCTCGATCATGGCGTGGGCGATATCGGTCAGGTCATGTTCGGGTGCATCTGCGAACTCGGTCCGGCGCTTGCCGATCTCGGTCTCGGGCCCATATTTCTGGCGAACATTGGCGACTTCCCACTTGATCGTCGCCCACTGCTTGGCGTCGGACGCAAGTAGCGCCTCGATCTGCTTCTTCTCGCCGGTCAGGCCGTTGAATTCCTCACGAATCTCGAATTCCTCGAGCTTGCGCAGCGCCCTCAGCCGCATGTTGAGGATGGCTTCGGCCTGGGTGTCGGTGAGTGACCAGCGGGCCATCATCACCTGCTTGGGCTCGTCCTCCTCGCGGATGATCCTGATCACCTCGTCGATGTTGAGGTAGGCGATCAGATAGCCGGCGAGGATCTCCAGCCGCCTCTCGATCTCGCCGAGACGGTGCTTGGAGCGGCGGATCAAGACGTCGCGGCGGTGCTCAAGCCACTCCTTGAGCACGCCTTTCAGCGGCAGCACGTTCGGCACCTTGCCGCGCGACAACACGTTCATGTTGAGCGGAAAGCGGCTTTCGAGCTCGGTCAGCTTGAACAGCGATTCCATCATGATGCCGGGATCGACCGAGCGGCTCTTCGGCACCAGCACGACGCGGATGTCCTCGGCGCTCTCGTCGCGGATATCCTCGAGCAACGGAAGCTTGCGCGCAATCAAGAGCTCGGCGATCTTTTCGATCAGCCTGGCCTTCTGGACGCCGTAGGGGATCTCGGTGACGACTATGTTCCAGGTGCCCCTGCCCTGGTCCTCCTGGCTCCATTTCGCCCTGACGCGAAAGCCGCCGCGACCCGTTTCGTAGGCTTCGAGGATCGAGGCTCGGCTGTCGACGATGATGCCGCCGGTCGGGAAATCCGGACCTTGCACGAAGTCCATCAGCTTGGTGACGGGCGCATCCGGATGATCGATCAGGTGAAGCGCGGCGTCGCAAAGCTCGGCCGCATTGTGCGGCGGGATCGAGGTCGCCATGCCGACGGCGATGCCGGACGAGCCGTTGGCAAGCAGGTTCGGGAAGGCGCCGGGCAGCACGGCCGGCTCCTCGTCTTCCTCGTTGTAGGTCGGGCGGAAATCGACCGCGTCCTCGGTGATGCCTTCCAGCAGCAGCGTCGACACGTCGGTCATGCGCGCTTCGGTGTAGCGCATGGCGGCGGCGTTATCGCCGTCGATATTGCCGAAATTGCCCTGCCCGTCGACCAGCGGGTAGCGCATCGAAAAATCCTGCGCCAACCGCACCAATGCGTCGTAGATCGACTGGTCGCCATGTGGATGGAACTTGCCCATCACCTCGCCGACGATGCGGGCGCATTTGGCAAAGCCCTGGTCGGGGTTGAGCCGCAACAAGCGCATGGCATGCATTATGCGGCGATGCACCGGCTTCAACCCGTCGCGCACGTCCGGCAGCGCCCGGTGCATGATGGTCGACAGCGCGTAGGCGAGATAGCGCTCTTCCAGCGCCTTCTTCAGATCGACCGGCTCGATATTGTCGCCGCCGCCAGTTTCAGGCGGCAAAAGCCTTTTTCCCATGGGCTGGCACTAGCCGAGCGGGTGATTCGCGGCAAGAGGCGCCGGCATACGTCCTCCTAAAGCGCGTCGCGTTCGACCGGCCTTATGCGCGCGCTTTAGGTCCTTGTTTTGATCCATGTCGCGCAAAACCGCTGCACACTTTTGCGCGACCTGCATTGTGCAACAGGAATTGGAAGCGTCGCGACGCCGGCCAACATCAATCCGTTACATCCGGCTTCTATCGCAAGCCTGATGGATCGGGTTTGCCTTTGGCCGCGATTTTCGACCATTGTGCCGAGGCCCGCCTTTTTCCGGTCCAGTTCGTCGCTGAATGGTGACGACGCGACGAATTGAAAAGAATTTCAGGACACTCTCAGGGGAGCTCTCGATGACGATCAGACACTCGACACTTATTAAAAGACTGGCTTTTTCGACCTTTTTGCTGACGCTGCCGCTGAATGCGGCGTTCGCGCAGGATACCGCGGTCGCCGACCGGCTGAAGGCTGCCCTCGCCGCCCAGGGCGTCGACCTCTCCTGGACCGGAGTAACCGGCGACACCTCCCGCATGGTTCTGCAAGGCGTAGCGGTCAGACCGGCGGCCGAAAAGGAGGCGCTCAAGATCGGCGACGTCAAGCTCGAAGGCGTGACCGAAGCCAATGGCGGCTATCAAATCGCGACCGTATCGACTTCGCCGTTCGAACACAGCGAAGATGGCGTCACGCTCAATCTCAGCCCCTTCGTCATCCACGACATGACGGTTCCGGCCGAAGGCGCAAGCGGTCCGCTGGGCTCGCTGATGATGTACAAATCGGCCGAGCTCGAAAACATGACCGTCAAGGTCGCCGACAAGCCTGCCTTCTCGATGGACGGGCTTGCCATCGCAATCACGCCGCCGGCCGACGGCAAGGCCATGGCGTTCTCCGGCACCACGGAAAAGTTCACTGCCGACCTGACGCTGGTCGAAGATCCGAAGTCCAAGGAAGTCATCAACGCACTCGGCTACCAGAACATATCGGGCAATCTTGAGATGGAAGGCACCTGGCAGCCTACCGACGGCAAGATGGATTTGTCGAAATACGAAATTTCGGTCGACAATGCCGGCACACTCGGCATGACCTTCAATCTCGGCGGCTACACGCTGGATGTCATCAAATCGATGCAGGAGATGCAGAAGAAGATGGCAGCTCAGCCTGAAGGCGCCGACAATTCGGCGCAAGGCATGGCCATGCTCGGGCTGCTGCAGCAGCTATCGTTCAACAGCGCCTCGATCCGCTTCGACGACGATTCGCTGACCAAGAAGGTGCTCGATTATGCCGGCAAGCAGCAAGGCATGTCCGGCAAGGACATTGCCAACCAGGCCAAGGCGATCGTGCCATTCGGCATGGCGCAGCTCAACAATCCGGAACTGACGGCGCAGGTTTCGGCCGCGGTCAACAAGTTCCTCGACGATCCGCAGAGCATCGAGGTCTCGGCCGAGCCGCCGGCAGCGGTGCCGTTCGCGCTGATCATGGCGGGCGCCATGTCCAACCCGCTCGACCTGCCGAAGACGCTCGGCGTGACGGTTACGGCGAACGAAGACTGACCGAGCTTCCAAGCAAAAGCCCGGCAGCGATGCCGGGCTTTTTTATGAATCCACAGGACTTGTTCGGAGCGTTTCCTAAACCTCTTTCTTCGTCGCCACGACGCGCAGCGACAATTCGCGAAGCTGCTGCGGGCTGGCTTCCGACGGTGCGTTCATCAACAGGTCGTAGGCCTGCTGGTTCATCGGGAACATGGTCACTTCGCGCAGGTTCCTGGCGCCGACCAGAAGCATGACGACACGGTCGATGCCGGCCGCCATGCCGCCATGCGGCGGCGCGCCATACTGGAAGGCACGGTAAAGGCCGCCGAAGCGTTCCTCGACGGTTGCGCGGTCCAGCCCGACCGTTTCGAACGCCTTGACCATGGTTTCGGGCAGATGATTGCGAATGCCGCCTGAGGCGATCTCGAAACCGTTGCAGACCATGTCGTACTGGAACGCCTTGATGCCGAGCAGATCCTCGCCGTTAAGCGCATCGATGCCACCTTGCGGCATCGAGAACGGATTGTGCGCGAAGTCGATCTTCTTCTCCTCCTCGTTCCATTCGAAGAACGGGAAGTCGACAATCCAGCACAATTCGAAGCGATCACGGTCGACAAGGTTGAGCTCCTCGCCGGCGCGGGTGCGCGCCGCACCCGCGAAGGAGACGAATTTCTTCGGGTCGCCGGCGACGAAGAAAGCGGCATCGCCATCGGCAAGGCCGAGCTGGAGGCGAATCGCCTCGGTGCGCTCCTCGCCGATGTTCTTGGCCAGCGGCCCGGCGCCTTCAAGCTTCTCGCCCTCCTTGCGCCAGAAGATGTAACCGAGGCCGGGCTGGCCCTCGCCTTGCGCCCATGAGTTCATGCGGTCGCAGAAGGCGCGCGAACCGCCGGTCTTGGCCGGAATGGCCCAGACCTCGGCCTTCGGATCGTTGGCAAGGATGTTGGCAAATACCTTGAAGCCGGAATCGCGAAAATGATCGGAGACGGCCTGCATCTCGATCGGGTTGCGCAGGTCCGGCTTGTCGGTGCCGTATTTGCGCATCGCGACATCATAGGCGATGCGCGGAAACTTCTGCGTCACCGGCTTTCCGGCGGCAAAGGTCTCGAAAACGCCTCGCATCACCGGCTCCATGGTGGTGAACACGTCCTCCTGCTCGACGAAGCTCATCTCCACGTCGAGCTGGTAGAATTCACCCGGCAGACGGTCGGCGCGCGGGTCCTCGTCGCGGAAGCACGGCGCAATCTGGAAGTAGCGGTCGAATCCGGACACCATGATCAGCTGCTTATACTGCTGCGGTGCCTGCGGCAGCGCGTAGAAAGTGCCGGGGTGGATGCGCGACGGCACCAGAAAGTCGCGCGCCCCTTCCGGCGACGAGGCGGTCAGGATCGGCGTCGAGAATTCGGTGAAGCCGACCTCGCCCATCAGCTTGCGCATCTCGGCGATGATTTTCGTCCGCGCGACGATATTCTTGTGCAGCGTATCGCGGCGCAGGTCGAGGAAGCGGTATTTGAGGCGGATGTCCTCCGGATAATCCGGCTCGCCGAAGACCGGCAGCGGCAATTCCCTGGCCGCCGACAGCACCTCGATCTCGCGCGCAAAAATCTCGATCTCGCCGGTCGGCAAATTAGGGTTCACGGTGTCGGCGAGGCGCGCCTTGACCTCGCCATCGACGCGGACGACCCATTCACCGCGCAGGGTCTCGGCGATCTTGAAGGCCGGCGAATCCGGATCGGCGACGATCTGAGTCAGGCCGTAATGGTCGCGCAAATCGATGAACAGCAGGCCGCCATGGTCGCGCACGCGATGCACCCAGCCCGACAGGCGGACGGAAGAGCCGACGTCGCTCTTCCTCAACTGGGCACAGGTATGGCTGCGGTAACGATGCATTGTCATTGCTAGGTCCGGATGTTGGTTGCGGCCAAAGCACGATGGCCCGGCCTGAAAATTTGCGCGAAAAGCACATGAGAGTGTGCATTTGTCAAGGCAAGCGGCGCCCGGGACGAGTTCGCGTTCTTCCCGCCCCTGTCCCACCGGCATCAATTTATGCCAGAGGCGTTAATCCGAGTTCGCTGCTCTGTCCAGCAGTTCAATTATGCACCTCATCCCTTGACCCCGCCTGCGGTGAGGCCGGAGATGATCTTGCGCTGGAAGATCAGGACGAGGATGACGAGCGGCACGGTGACGATCACCGATGCGGCCATGATGTTGCCCCACGGGATCTCGAACTGCGAGCTGCCGGAGAGCAGCGCGATGGCGACCGGCACGGTTCGCTGCTCGTTGTTGGAGGTAAACGTAAGCGCGAACAGAAATTCGTTCCACGCACCGATGAAGGCGAGAAGCCCGGTGGTCGCCAGCGCCGGCCACATCAGCGGCAGGAAAACGCGGCTGATGATGATCCAGGGCGTGGCGCCGTCGAGGATCGCCGCTTCCTCCAGCTCGATCGGCAGGTCGCGAACGAAGGCGGTGAGCACCCAGACGGTGAACGGCAAGGTGAAGATCATATAGGACAAGATCAGCGCGAACGGCGAATTGTAGAGGCCGAAGGCCCGGATCAGCTCGAAAAGCCCGGCAAGCACCGCCAATTGCGGGAACATAGAGACGGACAGGATAATGAGGAGCAGAGCCGAGCGGCCGCGGAAGCGGATGCGCGCCAGGGCATAGGCGGCGGTGACGCCGAGGAACAGCGAAATGACGACAACGGCGCTCGAGATGAACAGCGAGTTCACGAGGTTGCGCAGGAAGGTCCCTTCGGTGAAAACGGTCTTGTAATTGCTGAAGGTAATCGTCTTCGGCCAATAGTCGATCTGGAAGAGCGCCGTCCCTGATTTCAGGCTGGTGACGATGGCGTAGTAAAACGGGAATACCGCGACGACGACAATAACGGCGACGAGGAGGTAGAAAGCCGTGCGCTTGACGATCCACATGGTCAGCAGCCCCACATGATCAATAGTCCTTGTCCAGTCTTATCCGGCCGAGCCACAGAACGAGCATGGTCAGCAGAGCGAGGATGAGGAAGAGCAGCGTCGAGGCGGCGGAGCCGTAGGCAAACTTGTCGAACTCAAACAGGCTCTCGCGGGCAAACACCGACATCGACTTGGTGTGGATATTGTTTGGCGTGAGCACGTAGATCAGGTCGAAGATGCGCAGCGCATCGAGACCGCGGAAGATCATGGCCACCATCAACGCCGGCCGGATGAGCGGCAAGGTGATCTTCCAGAAAACTTTCCATGCGCCGACGCCGTCGAGCTTGGCGACCTCATAGATTTCTTGTGGAAGCATCTGGAGGCCGGCGAGAATGAGAAGCGCCATGAACGGGGTCGCCTTCCAGATGTCGACAATGAGGATGGCGACCATGGCAGTGTCGGCGCTGGCCGTCCAGGCTATCTTGGTGCCGATCAGGCCGAGCTTGAGAAGGACGTCGTTGATGATGCCGAACTGGTCATTGAGCATCCACTGCCACATTTTCGCCGAGACGATCGTCGGGATGGCCCAAGGGATTAGAATCGCGGCGCGTACGATGCCGCGGCCGCGAAACTTGGTGTTGAGCACCAGCGCGACGATCATGCCGAGCACCGTCTCGCAGGTTACCGAAATCACCGCGAAGCGCACCGTATTCCAGACGGCGCGCCACCAGACCGGATCGGCGAGCAGCCCGTCATAGATGACGCGGCCGCTCGGCATTTGCAGGACGGAGAAATAGTTGGCGAAGCCAACCCAGCGGCGGGCTTCGAGGTCGGCGAGCGAGGCATCGGTGAAGCCGAAATAGATCGTGCGCATCAACGGCCAGCCGGCAACGGCGGCGAGCACGATGAGCATCGGGGCAAGCAGCAGCCATGCCGAGCGCACACGCTGACGCGCCAGCAGCGAGCCTGAGCGCGGCGAGGTCACCAGGCGGTGCCCTTGAGCCTGGTCAAGGAGAACTCCAGATCGGCAAGGTTGTCGGCGGCCGTGCCCTCGCCGGACATGGTGTTGTGGACGGCGGTCCAGAACTCGCTCGATGCCTCATTGTACCTGGTCTTGGCCTGGGCCGAGGGACGCGGCACCGCGTTGAGGACAACTTCCTTCCAGCGCGGGATAACCGGCTGGGCGCTGGCGATGTCGGCATCGTCATAGAGCGCCTGAATGGTCGGCAGATATGCCCCCTTCAAGGCGCGGTACTTCTGCATCTGAGGCGAAGCGATCCATTTGACCAGCTCGACGGCTGCGGCCGGGTTCTTCGAATATTTGGAAACCGCAAGATTCCAGCCGCCAAGCGTTGCTGCCGGGCGGGCGCCCTCACCCGACCCGGACGGCAGCGTCGTCACCTCGAACTTGCCCTTGATGGGGGAGCTTTCGCTGTTGCCAAGCGCATAGGCGTAGGGCCAGTTGCGCATGAAGACGGCGTTGCCGGTCTGCCAGACACCGCGCGACTCTTCTTCCTGATAGGCCAGAATGCCGGGAGGCGAGATGGTTCCCACCCAGCTCCTCGCCATTTCCAGCGCCGCGGCTGCTTGCGGATTATTGATGGAGATCGTGCCGTCCGGCTCGATGATCTGACCACCGCCGTTCGACTTCACCCATTCGAGTGCATCGCAGGTCAGTCCCTCATAGGCGTTGCCCTGGAAAACGAAGCCCCACATGTCCTTGTTGCCGCCCTCGCGTTCCTTGTCCATGACAAGCTTGGCAGTATCGGCAAGCTCGGCCCAGCTGGTCGGGACCTTGGCGCCGTATTTGTCGAGGAGATCCTTGCGGTAGTAGAGCGCCGGAGCGTCGGTGAATATCGGCAAGGCGACGAGCTTGCCGTCGACGGTCTGCGATTTGATGATCGATGGGAAATGAGCGCCGACGACATCCTTGGTCGCCGCGGTCAGGTCGACGAGCTGCTTTGCAAGCTGGGGGGCCCAAATGACGTCCGTCTGATAGACGTCAACGTCGCTGTTTCCAGCGGCAAGCCACAGCCTGTATTGACTAAACTGGTCGGTCCCCGAGGGCGGCACCGGAACCACGCTAACCTTGTTGCCGGTCTTCTTCTCGTATTGATCGAGGATCTCGCGAAGGATTCTCTGGCCGTTGCCGGTATCGCCCGACACCATGGCGAGGTCGACAGCCCGCGCCGGCCCGGCCGCCAGAACTGCGGCCACGGCAAATCCAGCGAATGCGGAACGAAACTTCATGATGTCGGATCTCCCTTTGGAGCTTCAGGCAGCAGCAGAAACGGACGTCGATGCCCGACACCGTCCTCAGCACACCCGCAGCTCACAAGACGCGCATTCGCCCACCAGCACTGAACTACAAAGATACGCCTTGAGTTCCCAACACGGAACGTCCGGCGCGAAGCGGCAGCCCCCGGCTGGCCCCAACGCCTCCGGGAATTGCCGCTGGCATTGGCGAAGGCGATGGTTCAAGAAGGATCAACGACAGGCTTTCCTTCATGTCCTCCATCCGCCCGCTGATCCCGCTCCTGATCGCCGCCGGCATCCTGCTCGGCGGCAACGGCCTGCAGAGCACTTTGATTGCGCTGCGTGGTGCGCAGGAGGGTTTTCCCGCTTCCTCTATCGGCCTGATGGGCACGTTCTATTTCGCCGGCTTTTTGCTCGGCTGCCTTGCCGTCACCCGCATCATGAAGTCCGTCGGCCATGTGCGCGCCTTTTCCGCGCTGGCGGCGATCGCCTCGGCGGGAACGCTGCTGCTGGTGCTGGTCATCGATCCGGTGATGTGGTGCGCCGTGCGCTTTGCCGGCGGGTTCTGCTTTGCCGGCCTGTTCACCATCATGGAAGCCTGGCTGAATTCCGGCGTCACCAACACCGACCGGGCGCGGGTGCTTGCCATTTACCGCATGGTCGACATCGGTTCGGTGACGGGCGCCCAATTCCTGATCCCGATCTTCGGCGCTGGCGGCTTTGCCATCTTCGCCATCATGTCGATGATGATCACCGTGTCGCTGGTGCCGGTTTCGCTCGGCGACCGCTCCAACCCAACGCCGCCGGAAGACGTCAAACTCGATTTAGCACGCGTCTGGCGCATCTCGCCGCTTGGCTGCTTCGGCTGCATCGCCGTCGGCGTGACCAACAGCGCCTTCCGCACCCTGTCGCCGGTCTATGCCGAGCAGATCGGCATGTCGGTCGCCGACGTCGTCACCTTCGTCAGCGTCGGCATTTTCGGCGGCGCCATCATCCAATATCCGCTTGGCTATCTCTCCGACCGCTGGGACCGGCGCTCGGTGCTGCTGATGACGACGTGCTGTGCGATGGTGGCGGCACTGGCGCTGGCGTTCGTGGCAGGCGGCAGCCCGTTCCTCAACTTCCTGCTCGTCTTTATCTTCGGCTGCTTTGCCATGCCGCTCTATTCGTTGTCGGCGGCGCATTCCAACGACCGCGCCGACAAGGGCGAGTTTGTGCTGATCAACGCAGCCTTGATGCTGTTTTATTCCTTCGGCGCCATTGGCGGCCCCTTCGCAGCCTCGACGGTGATGCAATATTTCGGGCCGAGCGCGCTGTTCGTGTTCAGCGCCACCGTCTATGCGATCTTCGTGACGGTCATCCTTTTCCGGATGCGGGCGCGCTCTGCTGTGCCGGCGAGCCATCGCAGCCGTTTTACGGCGCTGTTGCGCACATCGACGGTTTTTGCCCGGTTGGCGAAGCGGAATGCCGATCCCGATGAACCCGCAAAGCCCGATAAAGGTGCTTGCGCTTGACGAAAGCGCGCGCGGCTGAAATTGAAAGAGACCCTATCCTTGCCAAAAGCGATTTGATGCACGTCATCACCACCCAGAACGAACTCGAGACCGTTATTGCCGCTTTCGAAAAGGCGGAATTCGTCACCGTCGATACCGAATTCATTCGCGAGACGACCTTCTGGCCGATCCTGTGCCTGATCCAGATGGCAGCGCCCGGCGTGACGGCGCTGATCGATCCGCTGTCGCCCGACATCGACCTGAAACCGTTCTTCAGGCTGATGGCCAACGAGGCGATCGTCAAAGTCTTCCATGCGGCGCGGCAGGACATTGAAATCATTGTGCATCTCGGCGATCTGGTGCCGCATCCGGTGTTCGACACCCAGGTCGCGGCGATGGTCTGCGGCTTCGGCGACAGCGTCTCCTACGACCAGCTGGTGCAGCGCATCACCGGCGCGCGGCTCGACAAGTCGTCGCGTTTCACCGACTGGCGCCATCGTCCGCTGTCCGAAAAGCAGCTCGACTACGCGCTCGCCGACGTCACCCATCTGATCGAAGTCTACAAGCACCTCAGCGCCGAGTTGGTGCGGGAAAACCGCGCCCACTGGCTGAACGAGGAGATGGACGTGCTGACCTCGCGCGAGACCTACGATCCGCATCCCGAGGATGCCTGGAAGCGGCTCAAGATGCGGCTGCGCAAGCCACAGGAACTGGCGATCGTGCAGGCGGTGGCCGCCTGGCGCGAACGCGAAGCGCGCGAGCGCGACGTGCCCCGCGGCCGGGTGCTCAAGGACGATGCGATCTACGAAGTAGCGCAGCAGGCGCCGCGCGATACGGCGGCGCTGAGCAAGCTGCGTACCACGCCGAAGGGCTGGGAGCGCTCGTCGACGGCGACGGCACTGCTTGGCGCAGTCAACGCTGCCCTGGCGCTGCCCAGGGAAGAGATGCCGAAGCTGCCGAAGAGCTTCCAGCCGCCGGAGGGGTCGAGCGCCGCGGCGGAGTTGCTGAAGGTGCTGCTGCGGATCGTTGCCGAAAAGGAAGGTGTCGCATCGAAGGTACTCGCCTCCAGTGACGACATCGATCGCATCGCTGCAGAGGGCGAGGACGCCGATGTGCCGGCATTGCAAGGCTGGCGGCGCGCCGTCTTTGGCGAGGCCGCGCTCAGGCTGGTGCGCGGTGAACTCGCGATCAGGTTCGACAAGCGCAAGATCGCCGTGTTCGATTTGTAGGCTTGAGCTTGCTCAGACAAAGCCGAGCAGATGCAGCGCCAGCCATATCCAGCCAAGTGCGAGAACGACCGCGCCCACGTAGAATGCCCTGCTGCGCAGGATTAGCCGATTGCTGGTCAAGTGGACCGATGCGTGAAGATAGCGTGAGACGACAAATATCCACATCAGCGCCAAGGTCAGATAATTGACGCCATTGGTCACGTGCAGCGTCAGGCATAAGACGTAGAAAAGCACCGGCAGTTCGAACTGGTTGCTCAGATTGTTGGCGACGGTGATGCTGGAACCAGGCTCCGTTGAGCGCGTCTTGAACTGGCCGGTCTTGGCTTCGCCCGATCTGACCGCACCATGGCGGCGCCGGCCCATTACGACATAGACGATATAGACCAGCAGCACCTGCGCCAGCATCGGCCAGAAGATCGCGGTCTGGTTCAAGACGCCCCCTGTCGTTGTCACCCAGCCTTCAAGGCCGTTTCTGAGCCATCAGAATGAAAGCCGCAATGACGATCACCGGCACCGCCAGAAGCGCGAATTTGGTGACGATCAGCGCTGAGGCAAAGGATAGCGAATCCGGATTGGCAGACAGGAAATCGGACAAAAGACGAGCCACGGCGATGTTCTGGGCATAGTCGGCGAGCGTGTAGGGCAGCACCAGCACAGCTGCGAATATCGACTGGGTTTGCGCAGGCAGTGCACGGAAATTCTTCAGCCGCCGGCCCGTTGCCAGGATCAGGCTGACCATCGTCAGCGACAGCAGCGCCGGAAACAGCAGGTCGAAGGTCAGGTAATGCCAGACGAGAATGATCTCGCTGCCACGCCGGCCGAGCGCCGTCAGCCAGGCCATGCCCTCATCCGGGGTGAAACCGGTATAGCGCATGTCGAGCGACGGCAGACCGCCGCTCAATCGGCGAAAATAGAGGAACTCCATCGCCGTCATGATGATGAAAACCGCCACGGTGGCGACACAGAGTGCGGCCGCGTGGCGCGACAGCCGCAGGATCATTGCCGCCAGATTGCGCCAAAGCGCATGGCGATCAGGCTCCGCCAGGATAATTCGGGCTTTCGCGGGTAATCGTGACGTCATGGGCGTGGCTTTCACGAAGTCCGGCATTGGATATCCGCACAAAAGTGGCGCGCTCGCGGAAATCGGCAAGGTCGCGGCCACCGACATAACCCATAGCGGCTTTCAGGCCGCCTGCAAGCTGGTGCAGCACGCCAGACACAGGTCCTTTGTACGGCACCTGCCCTTCGATGCCCTCGGGGACCAGTTTCAGCGTGTCGCGCACCTCGGCCTGGAAATAACGATCGGCGGAGCCGCGCGCCATCGCGCCGACCGAGCCCATGCCGCGATAGGCTTTGAAGGAGCGGCCCTGGTGCAGATAGACCTCGCCCGGGCTCTCGTCCGTGCCGGCCAGCAGCGAGCCGATCATCGCCGCGCTGGCGCCGGCCGCCAGTGCCTTGGCGAGATCGCCTGAATATTTGATGCCGCCATCGGCAATGACCGAAACGCCGGATTTCTGCGCCGTCTCGACCGCCGACATGATCGCCGAGAGCTGCGGCACGCCGACGCCGGCGACGATGCGGGTGGTGCAGATGGAGCCTGGTCCGATGCCGACCTTGACCGCGTCGGCGCCGGCATCGATCAGCGCCAAGGTGCCTTCCGCGGTGGCGACGTTGCCGGCCAGGATGCGAACCGAGTTGGACAGCTTCTTGGCCCGCGTCACCGCATCCAGAACGCGCTGCGAATGACCGTGCGCGGTGTCGATCACGAGAAGGTCGACGCCGGCGTCGATGAGGCGCTCGGCCCGTTCGAAACCGTCATCGCCGACGCTGGTAGCGGCGGCGGCGCGCAAGCGCCCCTGCGCATCCTTGGTGGCGTGCGGGTTGAGCTGCGACTTCTCGATGTCCTTGACCGTGATCAGCCCGACGCAATTGCCGTCCCGATCGACCACAACAAGCTTCTCGATGCGGTGCTGATGGAGCAGCCGCTTGGCCTCGTCCTGATCGACGTTCTCCTTAACCGTGATCAGGTTCTCGCGGGTCATCAGCTCATAGACCTTTTGCGCCGGATCGGACGCGAAGCGGACGTCGCGGTTGGTCAGGATGCCGACGAGCCGGCCGACCGTGTGGCCGCCGGTGCCGCCGTTCTCGACCACCGGAATGCCCGAAATGCTGTAGGTGCGCATCAGACCCAGCGCATCGGCAAGCGTCGCCTCGGGACCGATGGTGACCGGGTTGACCACCATGCCGGACTCGAACTTCTTCACCTGCCGCACCTGCTCGGCCTGTTCGGCCGGCGAGAAATTGCGGTGGATGACGCCAATGCCGCCGGCCTGGGCCATGGCGATGGCGAGCCGCGCCTCTGTGACCGTGTCCATGGCGGCCGACAGGATCGGCACGTTGAGGTCGATGTCGCCGGCGATGCGGGTGCGGATGTCGGTCTCGCCGGGCATGACCTCGGAATGACCCGGCTGCAGCAGCACGTCGTCAAAGGTCAGCGCCAATGCGCCGGTGGACGTCTCGATGATTTTTGCCATGGCCAGCCCTCGGAATGCAGGAAAGGCGCTCGCCCTGGATGGACAGCGCCGACTCGTCTTCTTCCCTTTCAGGATTGGCGCTGGCTCGTAACACGTCCCGTGGCCGTTGAAAAGCCGATGGTTGTGTAGTGGCGAAGCTGCATTTTGCCCCAGGGGCTGCGAGACTTGCGGTCGCACAAACGTGACAGCAAATTAATGCGACATCCGGGCCAAGCCATGATAACCGCCCTACCTGTCGGTTTGGCCCCCAGGGCCGGCAAGCAATCGCGACGCACATTTCAAGGCCGGATCCATCGTGAACCGCACCATTCCGCTTATCCTGGCGGTCGCTCTATTCATGGAAAACATGGATTCGACCGTCATTGCGACATCGTTGCCGGCGATCGCCATCGACATCCACACCAGCCCGATCGCGCTCAAGCTGGCGCTGACCGCCTATCTTGTATCGCTGGCGATTTTCATTCCGATCAGCGGCTGGATGGCCGACCGCTTCGGCGCCAAGAATGTCTTCCGTGCCGCGATCGCCGTGTTCATCGTCGGTTCGGTCGCGTGCGCCATTTCCAATTCGCTGCCGGCTTTCGTGGTGTCACGTTTCCTGCAAGGCATTGGCGGCGCCATGATGACGCCGGTCGGACGCCTGGTGCTGGTACGCGCGACGCCGAAAAGCGAGCTCGTCGCCGCCATGTCGTGGCTGACTGTCCCGGCTCTGGTCGGCCCCCTGGTCGGCCCGCCGGTCGGCGGCTTCATCACGACCTATTTCTCCTGGCACTGGATTTTTCTGATCAATGTGCCGATCGGGCTGATCGGCATCTGGCTGGCCACGCGTTTCCTGCCGAAGACCGACGCCGCGCAGACGCCGCCGCTCGATCTCATCGGTTTCGTGCTGAGCGGGCTGGCGGCATCGGGCATCGTGTTCGGCCTGTCGGTGGTCAGCCTGCCGGCTCTGCCGCCAGTTGCCGGCTTTATCACCGTTGCCGTCGGGCTGGCATCGGCGGTGCTTTACCTGCTGCACGCGCGCCGCGCCAAGAATCCGCTGCTGGCGCTCGAGCTGTTTCGCAATCGGGTGTTCCGCTCGTCGGTGCTCGGCGGCGGACTGTTCCGCATCGGCATTGGTGCCGTACCTTTCCTGTTGCCGCTGATGTTCCAGATCGGTTTCGGGCTGACGCCGTTCCAGTCCGGCATGATCACCTTCGTCTCGGCGATCGGCGCCATAGGCATGAAATTCGTCACTGCCCTGATCTTCAGGGTCGCCGGCTTCCGCCGGGTGCTGATTTCAGGCTCGCTCATCGCTGCCGCGTCCATCGCCATCAACGGCCTGTTCACACCCGACACGCCCTATGGGCTGATCCTCGCCATGCTGCTCGCCGGGGGCTTCATCCGGTCGATGTTCTTCACCGGCATCAATGCGCTTGCCTACGCCGAGATTTCGGCCGCCGACACCAGCAAGGCCACGCCGATCACGGCGGTGTTCCAGCAGTTGGCGATCGCACTCGGCGTGGCGCTGGCCGGCGGCATCCTGGAAGTGTCGACCAATATCCATGGCGGCCCGCTGACGCTGAGCGACTTCCACACCGCCTTCTTCATCGTAGCGGCGGTGTCGGCGGCAGCCTCGCTGTCGTTCATGCGGCTGGCGCCGGAGGCCGGCAATGCCATGTCTGGACATGGCCGGTTGACACCGCCGAAGACGCTGGAGCCGGTGAGCCCGCCGGGGAGTTGAGGAGTGGCGCCCTCCACCGCCGGCGGGACGGCACCCCCCTCTGGCCTGCCGACCATCTGCCCCTCAAGGAGGGAGATTGGCAGCTTCGGCACTGCACTCACTCCTCACGGTCGAAGGTTTGCGAAGGTCGCGATGACATCCGATCTCCCCCCTTGAGGGGGAGATGTCCGGCAGGACAGAGGGGGGTGCGAAGGATCGCTACAGAGCGATTTTTACGCTGTGCCGTTTCCGCCCTTGAAATCCTTCGCCAGCAAATACAGCTCCACCGATTCGTCGCGCGAGGCCGGCGGCTTGACGTGATGGACCGAGCGGAAATTCCGTTTCAGCCTGGCCAGCAATTCGTTTTCGGCGCCGCCCTGAAAAGTCTTGGCGAGGAAATGTCCGCCCGGCTTCAGTACCGACAGCGCGAAATCGGCCGCCACCTCGCACAAATGCATGGTGCGGATGTGGTCGGTCCGCTTGTGGCCGGTGGTGGGTGCGGCCATGTCGGAGAGCACGATGTCGGGCTGGCCGCCCAGCGTCTCGGCCAGCTTTTCGGGTGCCTGCGGATCGAGGAAATCCATCAGCAGCACCGGCGCGCCCGGCACGGCGTCCATCTCGAGATAGTCGATGCCGACGACGTTAGGGTGTTCCGCGGTCGACTTGGTACGCGCGGCGGCGACCTGGCACCAACCGCCGGGTGCCGCACCAAGGTCTATCACCTTCATGCCAGGCTTGAGCAAATGGTGCTTGTCGTCGATCTCGATCAGCTTGTAGGCGGCGCGCGAGCGATAGCCGTCGGCCTTCGAGCGCTGGACATAGGGATCGTTGATGTGGCGCTGCAACCAGCGGCGCGACGATTCCTTCAAGCCGCTTTTCTTCTTGATCTTCGTCTTCAGCACGCGAATGCCGGCAGAGCTCGGTCTTTCCGGTTTCTTGGTCATTGCCGGCCTCGCCGCCAGACGCCGTCATCGGCCATCAATTCGCTCAATATGCCCTCGCGCAGGCCGCGGTCGGCGACACGCAGCCGCTCCGACGGCCAGACGGCGCGGATCGCCTCCAATATGGCGCAGCCGGCCAGAACCAGGTCGGCGCGGTCGGCGCCGATGCAAGGGTTGGCGACGCGCTGCTGGAAATCCCAGCCGACCAGCTTTTCGACCATGCGGTCGACGCTGTCGCGATCCATCCACAGCCCGTCGACGCGGCGGCGGTCATAGCGTTCGAGATCGAGATGGACGCCGGCCAGCGTCGTCACCGTGCCCGATGTGCCGAGCAAATGGAATTTCGGGCTGGACAGGAGGTGACTCAGCCGGTCGCGCTCGTCGAAGGCGCGCAGCCGCATTGCGACATCCTCGACCATGGCGCCAAAGATCTCGCGCGTCACCGTGCGGCCGCCAAAACGCTCGGCCAGCGAGACGACGCCGACCGGCAGCGACGTCCACGAGACGATATGGTTGGCAAGCCTTGGCGAGCGCTGACCGGTGAGGTCGATCAGCGCGATTTCGGACGAGCCGCCGCCGATGTCGAACAGCACGACGCCTTGCGTGTCGCGCTCGACCAGCGAGCCGCAGCCCGACACCGCCAGCCGCGCCTCGGTCTGGCGGTCGATGATCTCGAGCTTCAGGCCGGCCTCGCGCTCGACGCGCTCGAGGAACTCGACGCCGTTGGCGGCGGTTCGGCAGGCCTCGGTGGCGATCAGCCTGGCCTTCCTGACCTTGCGGTTGCGCAATTTGTCACCGCAGATCTTCAGCGCCTCGACCGCGCGGTCCATTGCGGCGTCGCCGAGCCGACCATTGGCGGTAAGGCCCTCGCCCAGCCTGACGATGCGCGAGAACGCATCGATGACGCGGAACTGGCCATGACGCGTCGGCACCGCGACCAGCAGGCGGCAATTGTTGGTGCCGAGGTCGAGCGCGGCAAAGACCGGTAATTCCTGCAGCGGCGGCGGTGTGCGGGCACCTTGCCCCGGCCTTGGCGAGGCTGGAGGCAATTGCGCGATCGAAGCCGATTGCGCGATCGAGGACTGGGGCGCGATCGAAGCCGCTGGCTGGGGCGGGCGAGCGGCCGGGGCCTCGCCGGCGGCGGGCACCGAAGTGCCTGATATCACCGGACGAGCCTCGTCGCGCGCGAAAACCTTGCGCCCGCGCCGGCGCTTGCGCCGTTTCTTGGGTTTGCCGTTCTGATGCGGGCCGTTCTGACCCTTGTGATCGTGGGACGTGTCGCCAGCCTGTCCGTTACCCGACCGGGACTGCATCTGACGGCCGTAGCGTCCGGTGGATAGGCTTGCCTGGCCGGACGGCGTCGGCGAACCCCTGGACACGCCCACTTCCGGCGCGCCAGCGCCGGCTTCGTGGTCTTCCACTGTCGTTCCTTCCGGCGCCGCGCGAACCGGAGACCGGACGCAGCAGGCGCTTTTACATGTTCAAGTTGCCACCAGACTATCAGCGCCGGGCCGGATCACCAAGAGTGCTCGTGGCGAATTTTGCCGGCGGCATGAAAGCCGGCGACGTCGGTGAGCCCTTGTCCCCTTGGGAGAAGGGAAGGCGAGCGCCACAACGCGCCTTCCCGGTTGAATAGCCGGCTTCAATGAGGCATTTCTGAAATGGAGGGTAAATCATTCGGCAACGCGGGCGGTTTGCCTGCTGCGAACCGGAAAACGGTACGGGCTGCAACGCATGATCGTCATGCCATGAACTGGAGGCGGTATTTTTGGCCCGTCATCGGCATCGCCGCGGTGGTGTTCTCGCTGTGGCTGCTGCTGCACGAATTGCGCGGCATCTCGCTCGACGATGTCTGGGCCGGCATAATCGCCATCCCGGCGCGCGGCTGGGTGCTGGCCGCGCTGAGTTCGGTCATCGCCTATGCCTCGCTCGCCGGATACGACCACATCGCGTTGCTGCACATCGGCAAGAAAGTATCGTGGCTGTTCGTCACCTTCTGCTCGTTCACCACCTACGCGCTGTCGCACAATATCGGCGGCTCGGTGTTTTCCGGTGCGGTGATCCGCTACCGCGCCTACGGCACCAGGGGCCTGACCGGGCAGGACGTCGGCATTCTGGTGGCGATCTGCTGGATCACCTTCGTGCTGTCGACGCTGTTCGTCTCAAGCATCGTCCTGCTGCTCGAGCCCGAGGTGATCGACCGGTTTTCCGGCATACCGCATCACCGACTGGCGCAAGCAGGTGGGTTCGCCATGCTGCTCGTGGTGGCGGCCTATGTCTTCGGCAGCTGGCTGCATCTGAGACCACTCAGGATCGGCAGCTTTCAGCTGCATTACCCGGCGTTGCCGATCGTGGCGCGGCAATTGCTGGTCGGCCCGATCGAGCTGCTGGCGGCGGCGGCGATCATCTTCTTCGCCCTGCCCGCCACCGGCAATCCCGGCTATTTCATCGTGCTCGGCGTCTTCTTGGTGTCGTTCTCGATCGCGCAGATCTCGCATGCGCCAGGCGGGCTCGGCGTCTTCGAGGTGGTGTTCCTCGCCGGCTTGTCGCATATGGACCAGGTCGGCGTGCTGGCGGCGCTGCTGGTATTCCGGCTGTTCTACCTGATCATCCCGCTGCTGATCGCACTCGGGGTGGTGCTGTTCTTCGAGCACTCGCAATACAGCCGCAGCGAGAGTTGAGACATCAGGGGGCAAGCGCTCCAGACTGCGCGTGAAGAATGGGCAGAGGGTCGCAAGGCCAGGCGCGGCCTGCTGTTTCAAAGCTGCGAAGCTCGAAGGTCACGGCATGGATCCTAGGGTCTCCGCTACGTCGCTTCGCTCCTGCTCCGCCCTAGGATGACGAGGGCGTGTTGGCTTTTGGCTAATCGCAGCTGTTGGAAATTGGCACTGGGACAGTCGCAAATGTCTGGAAACTGGCGCAAATCACAATCCTGGAGATTGGCCGAAATAACACTCCGTTCGTCATCCTAGGGCGGAGCAGGAGCGAAGCGACGTCGCGGAGACCCTAGGATCCATGCCGTTACAGTAGCCGAAGCGCGCAGCGATCCAATGATTTCACTGTCTCGCCACGAAATGTGTACGGATGGGAGGCAACTTAAAAACCTGAAGCAATCGTGTGCCGATTGAAATGCCTACGGCAGGGTTGACTATTTTCCGGCGGCGGCTACAAGGCACGCGCGGCGACATCGCCGCCCTGCCGCGTGGTTTTCAACAGCCGCGCCTGCTGGGGAATAGGTTAACGGTAGACCCACGGACTCTGACTCCGTTAGTCCTGGTTCGAATCCAGGTTCCCCAGCCAAGCAATTTCAATTACTTAGCTGCCGAACCCGCTCCTCCAGGAATAACTTCCGTCGAATTACGGTGGTCGAATTACGGTGACAGTGCACTTTTCCCGTGTCGCCCTCTCCAGTATTGCCGCGTCGCCGATGTTACGATTTTGATGCACCCCTTGGGACCGAGATCGGGCAAATCGGCAAAGCCGTGAGAACCCGGGAACAAGGCAGGCGGCGAAAAAAAATTAGTGCACTGTCACGGTAATTCCTAAAACCTCTCCGGCAACCCTTCTACTCCCCGACAATGGACGTCGGCGGGCGTGCCGAGGTTATCGAATCGGCATGACGAAGGACGATCCTCCACGCGCCTTCCTCGCGCCGGAATATGGTGGTGACTCGAAGCGCAATCGGCACCAGTTTGTTGCCACCACCGACCTTGGATTGGAACCGCTCGACCTCGATGATGTATCCCAAGTCGGCTGTCGCATACTCCGAGATGCGCTCAAAGCCGATGGCCTTGCCGTGCCGGTAATTGGTGGCGGCCCGTTCCATGGTCTCAGCGGCCTTTCTCCATCCCTTCGCCGGCGGGCCAAAGGGATTGGCGATAATGACGTCGTCCTGTCGCGAGTAGAGGTTTTTCAAGGGCTCAGGATCGCCGTTTACGAAGGCATCCAGGGCCAGATGATCCTGCTCGATAAATTTCGTCAGGTCGGAGGCTAACATCTTGACATCGCCACATGACTAAAAAGAGAACTCTATCAAGCGGTTCGTCCGCCCTTCGCCTAGGCGTTCGGGCTGCTGTCCGCAGTATAGATCAGAATTACGGTGAGTGCACTTTTTACCATGTCGCCCCCGCCGCATGGTGCACCTTGCCGGCGTTCCCGGTCTGCCGCATCCCCCGGCACCGTACGGGTGAGCCAAGGCATTTCATGGCGTCATTCGCGCCATGTCACCGCCGCATCAAAAGCTCCGCCCCGCCACCGTTCCGAACCCGTTGTTTTCCCGCGCCCATCCCGCCGACGCCAGCAACCCGCGAACAATCCCGGTCGCCGTGACCGAATCGGCAATCACCATGCTGGCCTCGCGCGGCACGCCCGACGCCGCGCAGATAAGGGCGGCAACGCGGTTCCGGTCATTGCCGGCAAGGATAAGCGGCAGCGCAGTCGCGGCCGATATGTTGCGCATGAGCCTCGACGATCTCGCTGGGCTGTGGGGCATGACGAACTCCGCGTGAGGGGATCGCCTTGCTGGCAAGGCTTCGCAGGGTCCTATCAACCGGAATCTTGTCGATCATCGTCCGTCCTCTCCGTTGCCACAGAGGACCGGTTTAGGCTTCTATTCGTTGTAATTGATGAGCTCTAAAACACCCTCTACGTAGGAATGGATATCAATGACGATCTTCCACTGGTCGCGCCGTGTACCCTCCAGTTCGACCGTCCCGTTCATTCCCCACATTGCCTCCGGATCATCTCGCTCATCTTGCGTTTCGTAAACTGGGCGAACATCCTCCGCATGAATAATTTTGTTGCCGCACTCTCTGATCGTCTTGGTGACGTCCGGAGACCCTTCGTAAACACCGCCAAAATCCTGTTGCTCATCCTCTATGCGTTTGAGGTGTTTCTTATAGTCGACAGAGTCTTCCGCCCTGCTAAACGTGTCATCAAACGTTCGGACCAACAGCGCAAGTCTCAACAGCCGTTTCGACAGTTCTGCTTCAGCCATCGTGAAGCAAAGGATGTCGATTTCCGGAAACTGTGGGCCTCGTGTCCATTCAAGCCTGTCCCCTGTCGGCTCATGCTGGCGGTTACGATGTTGTAGATTTCAAAGCACAGCAGGCGAATTTCGCCTCTGTCCGTTAGGTGCGGCTTGAAGGCGTCATGCCAATATGGATTCGTCATCGCTTGCCTCCTTATGACCGGCCACCACTATCAGCATATTTGTGCTTGACGAGGGCCGACTGACGCCGGATGGCAGTTGACCGGTTCTAATTTCGGTCCGGGAGTGTGGATTTCTAGGTTCGCTGTCATGGGCTCGATGATTCAATTGGCTATCGGCCGCCTCGAAATCGAGTGGGGCAAAAACAGCGGTTTCACCGACTACTCCGCCCTGTTCCAAGGCGAGACAGACGTGGCAGATGTTCCCTACTACTACGCAGGTGACGAAGACGACCCCGACTTTGAAGGCGAGATGCGGTGGAAGCCCATCGTCGAGTTCAAAGAAGGGTTATCTAAGCCCCTCGTGCAGGTGATCGCCCGTCTCAATCTGCTGGGGCATACCTATGCCCAGTGCGAACCGGAGTTTGCCTTTCTTGCAAAGCTCGTTGGATTTGACGTCACCCGTTTCACTTTCGGGCACCTGCGCGACGCGCTGGCAAATGTCGATGTAAATACCGTTTCAGCCGACTATGGCGAGGGCGGTGAGGACTTCGGAAAGTTTTTCCGCCGCGAACTGGCGCCACGCCTAGGCTTGGTCAAACACTTCGAGGATGACCCGGTTGAATATGGCGCGGTGTCGCATGCAATGGAGAATTTGAGCGCTTATACCGTCATGCATTTGCTGGCGCGAAACCCCTGGGCGAGCGAACTGCACGTACAGTGGGCGTTCAATGATGTCGAGCAAGGTGGATATGCGTCCCGCGAAGACTTCGTTCGCCCGCTTGATCCTAGCAATCGCTTCCTGATCGTAACCGAGGGCAGTTCGGACGCCGCAATCCTGCGGCATGCCCTGAAGATCTTGCGCCCGCATGTCGCGGACTTTTTTGATTTCGTCGACATGGAGGAAGGCTACCCATTCTCGGGCACTGGCAACGTGTTTCGCTTTGTACAGGGACTGATTGGCATCTCCGTCCAAAATAAGGTTTTGGTCCTTTTCGACAACGATGCAGAAGGTGTTGCCAATTACCAACGGTGCAGGGAGCTTAAGGCCCTGCCAAACATGCGAATCCTCAAACTCCCCAATCTTCCCGCCTTCGGTTCGTTCGAGACGATTGGACCGAACGGGGAACAAATAGCGGATATCAACGGGCGCGCGGCCGCAATCGAGTGTTATCTGCATCTGGATCCGGGGGCGAGAGTGCGCTGGACCAGCTATAACGCAAAGTTGGAGGTGTATCAGGGCGAACTTGAAGAAAAGACGCGGTACATGCGCGACTTCCTCGGGCAGCGCGTCAGGCAATCCTCTTACGACTATTCCCGCATAGAAGCCGTCTTGGACACGATCACCGAGAGTGCCGTCGCGATGCGCGAGCCTGAGGTGGCAAAGAACTGGGCGCGCGAATTCGATGCATAAAGCCATGTCCTTTCTTGGCGCTGCTGATCGCTGCGTCTCGATAGAATGAGTTTTTCGGCGTCGGTGGCCATGGGCTATTTCCCCGGCTGTGCGGCGGCGGACCGATATCTCGGAACTTCGATAGATCCTATCGAAGTCGCATCCGCCTCGATGCCGGCCAGTTCGAATTCATGCGTGCCATCCATGGGTTCGCTTGGCGGTGGCATTCTCTTTTAGACTAGCTTCCGCCTGAAAGGTAGCGCTTGGTTACGGCCAGCCGTGGCGCAGAGCCGGATCACAGACGAATCTCGTTTATCCACGGACTGTAAAAACCCCACTGCCCAGTTTTTCGCCGGCAGAAAAAATTACGTCCGTTGGGGCGCCGCGGGCCTGTAATTGTGCAGCTTTGACAAGTTTGCGCCCGCCCCCTTCTAACGTCTGGTCGTTGAAGGCTTTACCCGGCCCCAGGTTCCTCGATCGCGGCTTTTAGCATCATCAACAGCGGCATCGCGGCGAACTCGCCTAGAGACGTTTCTATGATGAGCCTACATGGCCGCCGATGGTCTTCGTCTTCGTCCCACCCTATGGGGTCAGGACCATTTTCGAACGCGAAAAGGCCGAGTGCCGTAAGCCGCGACAAACTCTGGTTGAGCACTGCCTCTTCACCAAAGAAGTCCGCGGGTTTCTTAATGAGCGGGTCAGCGCGGCGTTGGCTCAATTCCTGGGATGATATTCCAGAAAGGATATTGAGGTCGTCGGGTTCAAGGTACCGGATGATGCCGATCAGCTGGCGGTTTGCAGTGACTCTTGGGTTTGCAGGATTCAGCGCATTTGCGAAATACGTCGCCCAAACATCCTGCAGCGTTTCGTCGGATTCATCTGAAATCCCTTCCAGCAAAGGCACACCGTTGCGGAAATCGATCGCCTTAAAGTTGGAAACACCGAGCTGCTTTAAACGCGCCTGCGTTTTGGCGACAACATTAGCGCGATTCATGACACGATAAGCAGCCGCCTTGTCGGCCATTGCCTCGGAAATATGATCGATTGCCTTCCCAAATGTCTTGGCAAAAAAGCCGCCGGCTTCGCTTGCAGCGTCAATGCCTTTTTGGCCGAGCTTCGCAATCTCCTGTGCCGCTTTGGCCTGTTCGTCGGCGATCATGGTGCTTCCCCCGCTTGTGCGCTCGAATTACGGTGACAGGGCACTTTTTACCATGTCGCTCCCGCCGCATGGTAAAAAGTGCACTGTCACCGTAATTCCTCTTTTGTCAGGCACAACGAACGTGGTCATTCGATACGCTACGTCGTTGAGCGAATGGAGCCAAGCCAAGAGCTGCTTGGCCCTACCAAATCAGCGACACGAAACGAATGCTCCGGCTAGCAAAGCAGCGAGCTACGCGTTGTATCTTATTGTGTCAAAATATGCCGTCCCATCCGGACGGCGCCCGCCAGCTGTTACCACTAGGGCTGATGCTTCTACAGCCCGCCTATAGCCTGCGACGGTCACTCCGTCCTTGGTGAACCATCCGCCTGTTTCGTTGCTGCCATCCTTGAATATGGTAATCGAGTCGACATCGTCGCGACCCTCTACTTTGTGCGGCTTACCATCATAGAACGCAGTGTATTTCCACTGGTAAGGCTTTCCTCCTTCAGTGCCCTTTACAGCCAACGTGTAGCCATTCTCGAGCTCGTCATACTTTCGCGTCTCGGTATTTGGGCTGAAGCCACCGGTAAATATGCTTTTTCTAGATTCTAGCTTCCATTCGGTTCCGAATAAATTAGGCATTGTTTTCTCCTCCACTATTTAAGCGCGTAATAGCGCGTTCACCTACATATTGGCCTTCTTCTTGTCTTTATGTGTTCATTTATCGCTCCTTGTCCGGCGAAAGCTGCATTAAAGCATCGAAAGTATATCACAGTATACCTGGACCAGTGCAATTTTGGCCACCATACTCTTGGCAAACTTTAAACTTCTGGTCTGCAAACGATCCTGATGCGTTTCCTCCCATTTTTGAGAAACGCCAGTCTATAGAAGTCTGATTCCCTGCTCATGAAGCGGCCTGCCACAGGGTTCTTCGATAAACCGCACCTGCGATCCACGCCTCACCAGCAGCGAATGCTCAATCCCAAGTATCTTCCGCACACTCGCCAGCGCCGCCTCATTCACATCGATATACGCGACGATGTACCACTCGCCGTTTTCTTCCCTGGCCATGCCCATCGGCTCGGCGCGCCACTTCAGCGCGCCGTGGTGCGGCATGAAGTAGGTTTCCTGGATGCCGCCGACGGCGCTGAGGCCCTCGTCGAGAGCGTATTCCATCACCGCGCAGCACAGCTGCGTCAGCGTGCCCCTCAGTCCGGCAGTGCGTTTGTCGGGAACGACGAATGTGCGCGTCCATTCGGCCCAATCGGGACGCCTCGGGACGCCCGATTTTTCGCACATGTGAGAAAAAACCTCCGAGACCATGTGCGGCTCGCTCGTTGGGATCAATCGAGCCGAAGTCACTACGCGACCGTCTTCAATACCAAGCAGGTAAGTCGCCGCGTCGGTATCGAATTGGTCCAGCTCGCGACCGTCCGGGCTCGGAGGGCGCCAATGTTTCTGGTGCACGAAGAAGTCGTGCCGGCGGCGCAGAAACTCGTCGAATTCGTTTTCATAGAGATGCTTGTTATGCGCATTGACTACGTGGGCCGTTATCATGGCGCGATCCCCCGATCGTTATCGCAGGGATACTCGCAGTCGCGCTAATATACGTCACCTGTCCGATGGGACAGTAGACGCGCTTAGGGATGGATCAGGCGCCGGCGCACCGCCTCGACGACCGCTTGCGTGGTCGTGCCGACGCCGAAAGCTTCCCTGGCTCGTGTCGAGTGCCATTTGACCGTACGCTCGGTCAGGCCGAGGATCTGTGAGGTTTCCGATGAGGTCTTGCCGGCCGCGGCCCACAAGAGCACCTCTTTTTCCCGGTCGGTCAGCAAGCCTTCATCGTCATAGTCGTCATTCGCCAATGCCTGGATCGACATGCCGGCATAGACCGCCATGGTCACCAGTTGCACCTGATGGCGCGGCGACAGGGTGCAGGCCTTCGCGGAAGAGGCAAACGACAGCACGGATTGCCAGTGATGAACGCTGAGCATCGGTACGGCGAAGCCGCTACAGATGCCGAACTCCGTCGCCTCGCCGGCAACGCGTCGTGAGCCTTCCGTATCCGACCACTTTGCCGGGACTTCGGACCACAGGAACGGCTTCAGGGTCTTTGCCGAGTAAATGCAAACACCATCAGCCGCGGCATGCTCGGCCTCGACATAGCGTTCGAACCAGCCGGCCGGCCAGCCATTCAGTTCGACCATCGGTGCAAGCTTCTGCCCACCGAGCGGCACCCCGCTCAGGATAAGGTGCTCGAAGCCGAGATTCCTCACGGTTTCAAGCAGGTCGCTCAGCAGCGGCCCGGTGGCTGTGTGTTTCCTGCAGCGTTCGACAAAGTCGAACACGTCTGAATCGATCATGACAGAGACCCCCGTCTCCACGCCCGAAAACAAAGCTTACCTTAAATTAGAGACTTCGAATACTCCCAATAAGTGTGTCCGCCACGCAGGACGCGTGGACCAAAATCAGCTAAATCAGCCGGATTGTGATCAGCAACACAGGACCAAAAAGCATGACGCCATCATTGCCGAAACGAAACGAGCCGTTCCGGGCCGGCGAAACCGCACTGCTGCTAGTCGACATGCAGCGCGTCTGGCTGGAGCCCGGCGCCGATCCGGCGCATCCGGAGCGTGGTCCCGATCACTATTTCTACCGGCAGACGGCGTCGCAAACGATCCCCAACCAGGAGCGCCTGCTGGCGGCGGCGCGGGCCAACGGCGTCGAGGTGATCCACACCATCATTCAGAGCCTGACCCAAGACGGCCGCGACCGCTCGCTCGACCACAAGCTGACGCCGATCCATATCGCGCCGAGCCGGCCGGAGGGCCTGCCGGTGCCGTCGCTGGCGCCGGTCGGCGACGAGATCATGCTGCCGAAGACATCGTCGGGCGTCTTCAACTCAACCAACATCGACTATGTCCTGAAAAACCTCGGCGTGCGTTACCTGATCGTCGCCGGCATTATGACCGACCAGTGCGTCGACATGGCGGTGCGCGATGCCGCCGATCGCGGCTACCTCGTCACCTGCGTATCGGACGCTTGCGCCGCCGCCTCGCAGGAGCGCCATGATGGCGCGCTCGAGGCGTTCGGCGGCTATTGCTGGATCGCCGACACCGCCATCATTACTGCCCGTTTCGAAGCCTTGGGAAAAGCTACATGACATCGACCGTCGAACCGCTCGTTGCCGTCGTCACCACCGACCTTTCGGCGATCACGCGCGGCCGCTCCGTCGTCGAAAGCAAGCTGCAGAAGATCGCCGCGACCGGCGTCGGCTGGCTGCAGGCCAATCTGTCGCTGACGCCGTTCAATTCCATCGTCGATCCCAATCCCTGGGGCTCGTCCGGCGACGTGCGTCTCGTTCCCGATCTCAACGCGCGGTTTCGCACGGCGCTGACCGGATCGCCGACACCGTTCGACATGGTCGCCGGCAACATCGTCGAACTGGACGGCAGCCCGTGGGTCGGCTGTACGCGGACCATGCTGAGCGATGCGCTGGCGGAGTTGAAGGCGGCGACCGGGCTTTCCGTCATCGCCGCGTTCGAGCATGAATTCCATATCGAGGGCGACTTTGGGCCGGCTCATTCGATGTCGTTGGCCGCATTGCGCCGCGCCGATCCGTTTGCCGCCAATCTGATGGCGGCGCTAGCGGAAGCCGGCGTCGCGCCCGAAGTGGTGATCGCCGAATTCGGCACCGACCAATTCGAGGTGACATGCGAGCCAGCCGATGCGCTCGCCGCGGCCGATCGCGCGGTCGCCATCCGTGAGATCACGCGCGAAGTCGCGCGATGTGCCGGCTGGCGGGCGAGCTTCGCGCCCAAGATCGCGCCGGATGCCGTCGGCAACGGCGTCCACATCCATTTCAGTTTCGTCGACGAGGCCGGCAAGCCGGCGACCTACGATCCGGCCCAGCCGGGCGGTCTTTCCAGCCGGACCGGTTCGTTCTGCGCCGGCGTGCTGCGCCACCTGCCCGCGATCACCGCCATGACGGCGGCGAGTGTGTCGTCCTACTACCGGCTGAAGCCGCATAGCTGGAGTTCGTCCTACACTTGGCTTGCCGATCGCGACCGCGAGGCGTCCTTACGCATCTGCCCGACGGTGACCATCGGCGGGCGCGATCCGGCGCGGCAGTACAACATCGAATACCGGGCAGCAGACGCCACCGGCAATCCCTATTTGTCGCTGGCGGCGATCGTGCGCGCCGGGCTGGAGGGGCTGAAGGCCAAGCTGCCGGCGCCGCCGCTGGTCACCGGCGACCCGACGCGGATGAGCGTTGCCGAGCGCAAGAAGCTTGGCCTCGTGCGGCTGCCGGAAACGCTGCCGGCGGCGCTTGACGCGCTCGTCGCCGACAAGACCGTCACCGGATGGTTCGCGCCGGTGTTCGTCGAGACCTTTGTCGGCCTCAAGCGGCATGAGACCGGGCGCCTCGCCGGTCTGGATCCAGTGGCGGTCTGCGACCTCTACCGGACGCTGTATTGATGGCTGCGCCGCTTGCCAGCGCCATCCTACCGGAAGGTTGGCCACCCGCGGTCGAAACGATCAACGAAACGGGGCGTTCCGATATCGTTCTGATATGCGAGCACGCGTCCAATCACATCCCGGCCGAGTATGCGCGGCTCGGTCTCGACAGCAGCCATTTGCAGCGCCATATCGCCTGGGACATCGGCGCCGCCGAAGTGACCCGCGCTCTGTCGAAGCTGCTCGATGCTCCGGCTTTCCTCAGCTCCTATTCGCGGCTTTTGATCGATCTCAACCGGCCGCTGGGTTCCAGCGGCAGCATTCCGGTGCTGTCGGAGGACACCGGCATTCCCGGCAATGTCGGCCTCGATCTGGGGGAACGAAGCCGGCGTGCCGAAATCATGTTCGCGCCGTTTCATGACCGCGTCGCCGCCCATCTCGACGGCCGGGCGAAGCAGGGCAGACCGACGCGGATCGCGACGATCCACTCCTTCACGCCGGTCTACCTCGGTGTTGGCAGGCCCTGGCACGCCGGTGTGCTTTACGACCGGGCAGTCGATTTCGGCCAGGCAGTGCTTGCCGGCCTGCGCGCCGGCAGCGGGCTCAACGCCGCGGCAAACGAGCCCTACGTGATCAGCCGCGAGGGCGACTACGCAATACCGGTCCATGGCGACGATCGCGGCATTCCCGCCGTCCTCATCGAGATCAGGCAGGATTTGCTGGCGGGCCGCTCCGGCATCGAGGAATGGGCGCACCGCCTGGCAGCAGCGTTGCCGGCACAGACAAAGGCGTTGTGACCGAGCTCGGCTGCTCGACCGCAACGCAAGATGCCAGCCGGTGAAAAGCCTCCACCGTCCTCAGGAGAAGATTTGCGACAGTTCTTCGACGCTGGTGCCTTCCTTGACCTGACGCAGCTCGACATAGCTGACCGCCGTGGCCACCGACAGCACCATCGACAGTACGGTCGACACCAAGGCTGCCGCCACATCGGCAATGATCCCACCCAACATGACGATGACTGCCAGCATCACCCACTGGATGACCATCGCGATGATCATCAGGATCAGGAAGAGGCCAAATAGCGGCCAGCGGTTGCCCTTGGTCAGGACGCGGCTGCGCGACATCGAACCGAACACGCCAAGCCGCTCCTGGATCAGAACCGGCACCGCCACGCACCATCCGAGCCATAAGATGATGCCGGGAACCAGCAAGGCTATCGACGCCAGGCCCGCACCCAGGCCGACGAGCAGGCCAATACCAAGGGTCGGCAGCAAATTGCGGATGGCTATCTGAATACAGTCGCCAAAGGTCGGCCGCTTGCCGTTCAAGTCCTCGATCGTTGCCCGCACCAGCGCCGACTGGAGCAGCAGCGCGAAAACGAAGGATAGCAATCCCGCAATAACCGTAATCCATGAATTCTGAAACATCATCGAGGGATCGGCCGCGGCGCCGGGGTCGCCCTGCAGAACCGCATCTAGTTGCGGTTGGCTCCACAGCCGAAGAATAATCGCCGGCAAGCCTGAAAACAGCAGCGCGAGCCCAAGGCATAAGCCGATGTTGCGGCCGATCACGGCGAAGCTGTTGTTGAACACTCTGCCGATCTCGAATTTCTCAGGCCGTTCCAGTGTCGTTGAAGCCATGATTCCCCCCGTGTTTCGCCGTAACAGTATCACGGCGCCCTAATAGCAATTCTGCCAAGATTAACCGTGGGCGTCCAGCCCACTTGCAATTCTTGTGCTGCATTGTCAGTGTCGGCTGGGAACTGCAGGTTGCAGGGGAGCGGGTGACGGTGGCACAGCCAGGCACAGCGGAAGCCGAATGGCTGACCAATCTGCACAAGCAGCTGATCGCCGATGAGTCGATCCAGTTCGACCTGCCGGCCTATGTGCCGCCCCAGCCGCCCGACTGGCTGAAGCCGCTGCTCGATCTTTTGTCATCGCTCGGTCCCTACATGATCTATCTGTTCTGGGGGGCGGTGATATCGGGCGCCGCAATCATCCTGCTTTTGGTCTTCTTCGAGGTGAAAGGCATCGCCTGGCACCTGCCGTGGCAGCGCGCGCGGCCCGAGGCCGAGGCCGAAGAGACCTGGCGTCCCGACGCGGGCGCCGCGCAGATCCTGCTGTCGGAAGCGGATGCGCTGGCCGCACGCGGCGACTATGACGAGGCGGTTCACTTGCTGCTTCGGCGCAGCGTCGCCGATATTGCCAGCCGGCTGCCGGACTTCCTGCGCCCGTCGCTCACCGCGCGCGACATCGCCAATGCTCCTTCCCTGCCGGGAAGGGCACGCCATGCGTTTACCGAGATGGCCCGCATTGTCGAGACGGCGCTGTTCGCGCGCCGGCCGGTCGGCGCGGAAGGCTGGCGGCAAGCACGCGGCGCCTATGAACGTTTCGCCTTCCGGGATGCCTGGACGTGAGCGCACCGGCGGTCGAGGCGCAGGAGCCGTTCAATCGAAAGACACTGTTTTGGGGGATTTTCGCCAGCCTGCTTGCGGCAGCCGGTTTCTTCCTGCTGTCCACCTATGCTCCCGATTTCCGGCAACCCGGCAATGGCGGCGCCACGCCGTTGTCGAAAAGCGGCGTCGGCTACGCCGGCCTGGCGGAATGGCTGAAGCTGACCGGCGAACCGCCCTTCATGGCGCGGACCGAGGACGATCTCGGCACCGACATGCTGCTGATCGTCACCATTTCGCTCGACAGCGATCCGGAGGCTCTCGACCACATCCTCGACCTTCGTCAGGACCAGAACACGCTCTTCGTGCTGCCCAAATGGCAGATCCTGCCGCTGCAGGAGCATGAAGGCTGGAACATGAAATTCGGGCGATTGCCTGGTTCGGTGGTGAACGAGTGGCTTGGCCGGATCGCCGATGCAAAGATTGGTGCCGGCCAAAGTACGCCAAAGCAACTCGACATCGACGGCAGGCTCGTCAACGCCCCCGAAGAATTGCAGTGGGTAGCGGACGAACACCCGGTCATTGCAGCCGGCAAAGGCCAGGCCGTCCTGACGCAAGTGGAGAACAAGCCGTTCTATATCCTGACCGACCCCGACCTGATCAACAACGCCGCCCTCAAGGATCCCGACAAGGCGGCAGCGGCGCTCGGGCTGATCGCCTTGCTCCAGCCGGACGACGGGCCGGTGATGTTCGATCTGACGCTGCACGGCGCGGGGCGGAAGTATGATCTGGCCAAGCTTCTGGTCGAGCCGCCCTTCCTGGCGCTGACACTGACGATCCTGGTCGCTGCGGCGCTGGCGTTCCTGCATGGCCTCGGCCGATTCGGCCCGCCGCGTGCCGACCAGCGTGCAATTGCTTTCGGCAAGCGTGCGCTGGTCGATACGACGGCGATGCTCATGCGGCGTGCCGGCCGGCTGGACGAGCTGGGAAGCCGCTATGCGGCCTTGATGCGGGTGCGCGCCGGCGCGCTGCTCGGGGCACCGCAAGGGTTGCAAGGCACAGCGCTCGACCACTGGCTCGACTCTCGCGATAAGGAGCAAGCTGGCGGCTTCACGATGCGCTCGCAAGCCGCCGGCGAGGCCAAGAACTTGGCGCAGATGCAACAGGCAGCTGAGCGGCTGCACGACTGGACAGCAAGGAGGCTCGGTGAACGTCGATGATGTGAAGGCCCTGGCGACACGGATCAGGGAAGAAGTGGCCAAGGCGATTACCGGGCAGCACGATACGGTCGACCTGATGCTGACCGCCTTGTTTGCAGGCGGGCATATCCTGCTCGAAGGCCCTCCCGGCACGGCCAAGACAATGACCGCGCGCTGCTTCGCCCAAGCGCTTGGGGTCGCCTACGGGCGGATCCAGTTCACACCGGACCTGATGCCCGGCGACATCGTCGGGTCGAACATCTACAACTTCCAGACCGGGCAGTTCACGCTGACGCGCGGCCCGATCTTCTGCGATCTCCTGCTTGCCGACGAAATCAACCGCACGCCACCCAAGACGCAAGCCGCACTGCTCGAGGCGATGCAGGAACATGCGGTCACGTTCGACGGCACCACGCATTCGCTCGGCCGCAACTTCATGGTCGTCGCGACCCAGAATCCGATCGAGCACCAGGGCGTCTACCCCCTGCCCGAGGCGCAGCTCGACCGCTTCCTGTTCAAGCACCGCGTCAGCTATCCCGGCCCCGAGGAAGAACGAGCCATCATCGTCCATCACGGCGGCGGCTCCGCCTCGCACGACATCGCGCAATATGGCATCGAGGCGCAGACGGACCGCGAGACGCTGCAGGAGGCACTTGCAACCGTCGGCTCCGTCACCCTCGTCGACGATGTCATCGGCTATATAGCGGCGCTGGTTCGGGCTACGCGCGAAAATGCCGATCTGGAAGTGGGGGCCAGTCCACGCGCGGGCGCCATGCTGGCGCGGGCGGCGCGTGCCCGGGCGGCGCTGGACGGACGCGCCTATGTGATCCCCGACGACGTCAAGGCGCTGGCAGTGCCGGCGCTGCGCCATCGCGTCATCCTTTCGCCTGCCGCCCAGATCGACGGCCGCCTGGTCGAGCAGATCGTCTCCGACCTGGTCGACCAGACGGAAGCACCACGTTGATCTATCCCAGCGGCCGAGCAGTGTGGGCAGCAGCGGCCGGCGCGGTGCCGGCCTTCCTGGTCGCGCTGGCACTGCCGTCATTCTGGTATCTGGGATTGCTGTGGAGCTGCCTGCTGCTTGCCTTCCTGGCGGTGGATGCCGCGGCCGGACGCGGGCGGGCATCGCTGAATGCCAGCATCGATGCGCCGCAGCAGGTCGGTGTCGGCGGCGAGTTCAGCGTGCAAATCGCCGCCCGTCACTCGGGGCCGCGCGCCGCGGAGGCTCGCGTCGGCCACGATGCGCGTCTGGCGCCGGTGAGCGACAGCGGTGGGACATTGCTGCCAACCCCCGGAGGCGGGTCGCTCGACCTTCGCTTCCAGGCGCTGCGGCGTGGGATCGCCAGCTTCGACCGTCTCTGGGTGCGCTGGCGCGGGCCGTTCGGGCTGGTCTGGAACCAGGTCGTGCTGCCGGTGGAAAGCAAGGTTGCGGTGCTGCCCGACGTCAGCAGCGCCCGCGGCGAGGCGATCACCCTGCTGCAACATGCGGCGCTTGCCGAAGGCCATGCGCAGCGCCGCGCCGGTCAAGGCCGCGAGTTCGACGCGCTCAAGGATTACCAGCCGGGCATGGGCCGGCGGATGATCGACTGGAAGCGCAGCGCCCGCCACGGCAAGCTTTTGGCGCGCGAGTTCCGCATCGAGGAGAACGACAATGTCGTGCTGGCTATCGATAGCGGACGCCTGATGTGCGAGCCGGTCGACGGTGTGCCGAAGGTGGACCGGGCGGTGACGGCCGCCTTGCTGTCGGCATTCATCGCGCTGAAGGGCGGCGACATGGTCAGCCTGTTCGGCTTCGATGCAAGGCCGCGCGTTTCGAGCGGCGCCGTGCGCGGCTCCGCCAGCTTCGCGATGATCCAGAAACGGGCAGCCGAGATCGACTATTCCAGCGAGGAGACCAATTTCACCCTGGCGCTGACCACGCTTTCGGCACGGCTCGACCGCCGTTCGCTGGTCATCATTTTCACCGATTTCGTCGACCCGATCAGCGCGGAATTGATGCTGCGCACGGTGGGCCGGCTCACCGAACGGCATCTCGTGCTGTTCATGCTGATGAAGGACACCGAACTGGAGGGCCTGGCCGACCTGCCGCCACGCTCCGGCGAGGACGTTGCCCGCGCGGTCGTTGCCGGAGGGCTCTTGCGCGAAAGGCAGGTCGTCATCGGCCGGCTGCGGCTGCTCGGGGCGCATGTCATCGAAGCCAACCACAACCGGCTGGGTCCCGCGCTGGTCGAGCGTTATCTGCAGTTCAAGCAGGAGGATCTGCTGTGACGGCGCCAGTCGCCGGCAATGCGGTACGCGGCGATGCTGTGCGCCAGTCGCTGGCCAGCTTCCGCCGCGAGCGCGAGGCCGACTGGAGAGCATTCGAGGCGCTTCTCGCGCGTGTCGAAAAGCGTGCGCCGCGCACGCTTTCCGAAGAGGAGCTGCTGTCGCTGCCGCTGCTCTATCGATCGGCGCTGTCTTCTCTTTCCGTGGCACGGGCGACCTCGCTCGACAACGCGCTGGTCGCCTATCTCGAAGCGCTGTCGCTGCGCGGTTATTTCTATCTCTATGGCGCACGTCGCGGGCTGCGGCAGCGCCTTGCCGATTTCTTCCTGCACGACTGGCCCGAAGCCATTCGCGATCTGTGGCGCGAGACATTGGTTTCGGTCGCGCTGATGGTGATCGGCATTGGTGCAGGCGCCTGGCTGGTGGCATCCGACAAGAGCTGGTTCGACGCGATCATCCCGTCCAGCCTGGCGGGGGGCCGCGGTCCCGATGCCTCGGCCGAACTGCTGCGCAACATGCTTTATGATGGCGACAATGGCTTTCTCTCAGGCTTTGCCGCCTATCTGTTCACGCACAACGTCCAGGTCGCGATCCTGGCCTTCGCCCTCGGCTTTGCCTTCGCCGTGCCGACGGTGTTGCTGATGCTGTTCAACGGCTGCATGATCGGCGCGTTGTTCCAAGTGTACTGGTCCAAGGGACTTGGCATGGAGCTCGGCGGCTGGCTGGCCATCCACGGCACCACCGAATTGTTCGCGATCGCTTTGGCCGGCGCGGCCGGCATGCGCATCGGCACCAGCATCGCCTTTCCCGGCGAATTGACACGCATGGCGGCAGCGGCTCGTGCCGGACGCATCGCCGCGAATGCTATGGTCGGGGTCTCGGTCATGCTGCTGTTTGCCGGGCTGCTCGAGGGCATTGGCAGGCAGACCATCACCAGCGACGTCACGCGCTATGCCATTGGCGGCGGCATGCTGGCGCTATGGATCGCTTATTTCTACCTGTTCCGGATGGTGAGGCATGGCGATCGGTAGACGCGCCGCCTTCGCGGCTATACGGCCGCTGATCACGCCCGAGGGCGTCGATCTTCGGATAAGGCTGGCCGACGCCGGCACCCGGGCCTCCGCCTTCCTCCTTGATTTCGTGTTCATCGCGGTGGCTGCAATCGTGATCACGATCGTCGCGCTGTTCGGAGTGGGAGGCCTTGGCAGCGAGGGGTTTCAGCCGCTCTTCGTCGTCTGGATCATCCTGATCTTTTTTCTGCGCAACGCCTATTTCATCGTCTTCGAAGCGGGCCGGCGCGCGGCTACGCCCGGCAAGCGGATCGTCGGCATCCGGGTTGCGTCGCGCAGCGGAGACGGCCTGTCGATCGACCAAGTCATCGCCCGCAACCTGATGCGCGAGATCGAGGTGTTCCTGCCGCTGTCAATCATCGTCGGACGCAGCGGGACCGACCTTGCCGACACGCTGACGACGGTGTTCGGACTGGTGTGGACGCTGCTGTTTGCCTTGTTCCCGCTCTTCAATCGCGACCGCATGCGGATCGGCGACCTGTTGGCAGGGACCTGGGTGGTCGAGGCACCGAAGCGCGCCTTGCTTGAAGATCTGTCGGCACGGCAGGATCCGGCGGCCGGCGCGTTCCGGTTCAGCCACGCCCAGCTCGACGCCTACGGGATTGCCGAGCTCCACAAACTGGAGGAAGTGCTGCGCCGCGACGACTATTTCGCCCTGCGGACGGTTGCCGAGACGATCGGACGCAAGATCGGCGCGGCACCCCAAGCCCATGACGCGCGCGCGTTCCTGACGGCGTATTATGGGGAGTTGCGGGCACATCTCGAACGCAAGCTGCTGCTGGGCAACCGCAGGGCCGACAAGCATCAGCGGTAGGTTCGCTTTCGCAGCCCTTCTATTGGAGAACTACGATGGCTTGGGTTTGGTACGATCGATTGGATACGTCGTTTCAGCCGGCGACTTTTGACTACGGTTCTCCAGTAACCCCCGTTGATGCGATGACCTCCGTACCAATCGAGGAATCTCGTGGTCGGCCGGTGCTTCGTGCCAGATCCAATTTAATCAATTTTGAAAGCCTTCACTGCCCACCAACTGGCAACCCTCCGGCTGTTGATGATACGTGGCAGGAAATAATTTTGAAATTCGTGCCCCAAGAGTTTGTTCAATTTTATCCAATAACCTTAGTGGCCCGCGACGGAACGACTAACAAGTTTTCTTGGGTTCTGCCACTCAGCCGGGTTCGCTGCATAGATCCAGAACGATCTGATGTTGCCAGCGCGGTGGAAGGAGGTAACGTCTTACATATAATTTCTTGTAATTTTTACGTACACTTTGAGCACTGCTTAGGCAGTATTCATCTGGCAAGAGATGAGCAGCAGTTAAATCATATAGTTTTGTCCGAAGAATTGAGAACTGCACTCGCCGTAACAGGCGAGTCCTCAATGTTTTTTCGACCAGGCGACGTTCCCACGTTGATTAGGCGGAGGGTCCATTGACTAAAGATAGCGCAAACTTTGCCAACCGGCCAGACCGCCCGTCGCTTCTCACCCCACCCAGTTCTCATAATCAGACACCAACAGGTGCAGCGGCGCTGTGTCCTCGTCAATGTCCGCGAAGCGGCCGATTGGTTCGCGAAAGACATTGTCGGTGAGATCGTCGTTGACCGTCGAAACCTCGCCGATCAGCACGTCCTTGCCTTCGGCCCAGAAGGCGTGCCAGACGCCCGGCAGCAGCGTCACGCTCTGGCCTGGGTCGAGCTTCAGCAGCCCACCCGCAGGCAGCCTGTGGATGGTTCCGTCGACAGGCACCGTTACTTCGGCCTTCGGGTCGATGCCGCCATCGCGGTCATGCATGAACAGCTCCAGCACCAGCTTGCCGCCGCCACGGTTGATGATGTCTTCGGCCTTGATGTTGTGGCGATGCATCGGCGACAGCTGGTCCTTGCGCGAGATCATGATCTTCTCGGCATAGAGCATGCCCATGCCCTTCTTCATGTCTTCGTAGCGGCCGTTGCGGACGGTGAACAGGAACAGGCCGAGCTCGTCGAACTTCTCCTGGCCATAATCGGTGATGTCCCAGCCGAGCCGGGAGGAGAAGATCGCCGACGAATCCTGCCGGCGCGCCTTCATCTCTTCGGGGCTCCAGTAGGCGAAGGGCGGCATGATGTAGCCGAACGAGCGGATGAAGGCGTCGGCGTCGCGGATGATGTCGTTGATGGCGGAGCGTTTCATGATCGTGGTTCCTTCCCGTCGCTTTGCGAGCGCTAACGCAATAGCCGAACGTCAATTCGGTGTCGATGCAAACTGCTGTCGCTGGCCCCATGACATGCGGTCCGATCAGGGCCATAAGGTCAACCAATTTTCCGATGGTGAGACCATGCGCAGCATAGACGACCTCGATACGCCGGCGATCCTGATCGATGCCGGCCGCGCCGAAGCCAACATCGCGCGGGCGCAGGCCCATGCCGACCGGCACGGGCTGAAACTCCGGCCGCACATCAAGACCCACAAGCTGCCCTACTGGGCAAAAAAGCAGATCGCGGCCGGCGCCGTCGGCATCACTTGCCAGAAGATCGGCGAGGCCGAAATCATGGCCGACGCCGGCCTGACCGACATCTTTCTGCCCTACAATATCCTCGGGCGGGCGAAGCTGGAGCGCCTCAAGGCGCTGCACGGCCGCGTAACACTGTCGGTGACAACGGACAGCATGGACACGCTGATGGGACTTGCCGCCACCTTTACCGATCCCGGCCACCGCCTGCCGGTGCTGGTCGAATGCGACACCGGCATGGGCCGCTGCGGTGTGCAGTCGGCCGGCGAGGCAGTCGCGCTGGCGAGCGAGATCGACAAGGTCCGGGGGCTCGTCTTCGGCGGCTTGATGACCTACCCGGGGGCGGGCCGCGCCGCAGAGACCGAGGCGTGGCTCGCCGATGCGCAGCAAGCACTTGCCGCATCCGGCCTTGCCTGCGAGCGTATCTCCAGCGGCGGCACGCCCGACATGTGGCGCTCGGGCGAGCATTCCGTCGTTACCGAATACCGGCCTGGCACCTACATCTATCTCGACCGCTACCAAGTCGCCAAAGGCGTCGGCAGCCTCGACGATTGCGCGCTGACGGTGCTGTCGACGGTGGTCAGCCGTCCAACGCCGACACGCGCCATCCTCGACGCCGGCAGCAAGGCGCTGTCCAGCGACACGCTGGGGCTCGCCGATTTCGGCGAGCTGCTGGGCATTTCAGGCGCAAGGGTGACCAGCCTCAGCGAAGAGCACGGCAATGTCACGCTTTCGGGCGGCGCCGAGCTTGGCATCGGCGAGCGCGTGCGCGTCGTGCCCGACCATTGCTGCGTCGTCACCAATCTGTTCGACGAGGTGCATCTGATTGAAGGCGAGAAAGTGATCGAGACGCTGCCGGTCAAGGCGCGCGGGCGTATGGGGTGAACCAGCCCGGAGCGCGTGCGGAGGCTTTAATGTATAGAATTTTCCGGACGCCGGAGGGACAGCACCCCCTCTGTCCTGCCGGACATCTCCCCCGCAAGGGGGGAGATTGGCAGCTCCGCCGCCCGCACCCACTTTGATACGTTGGTAATTGGCGAAAGCAGAGTTGTGTGCGTCAAGTTCTGCAAAAATGGCGTGGCAGTAGCTGTGACGTCGGCGTGTCCGCCGCGCAGCCCCCGTGTTTAGCG